>NZ_MOWM01000051.1 GCF_016082275.1 Variovorax sp. E3 | reverse complement strand
TCGCGAAGGCGAGCACCGCCGCCACCGCGACCAGGACCCACAGCAGCCCGTTGCCGCCGCCTTCGTGGGTGGGCGAGGCATGGGCCGGGGCGGCGGGCAGGGCGGACACGGTGTCTTCGGTCATGGCGCAGCAGGGGTCAGGTCGGAGGCGGCGGTCGCGTTCGCCATCGCGCCGCGCCGGTCGCGCGTTTCCGGCATGGCCAACGCAAACAGCATCAGTGCACAGGCCGCAATGCCCGCGAGCAGCACGAAGGCCGTGCCATAGCCCGCCACATGCGCGACCGTGCCCGCCAGCAGGTTGCTGAGCGCCGCTCCCAGCCCCACGCACGCCGCTGCGATGCCCAGCGCGAAGTTGAAGTGGCCGCTGCCGCGCGTGAGGTCGCCGATCATCAGGGTCAGCATCACGCCGAAGACGCCCGCTCCGATGCCGTCGAGCACCTGCAGCGACAGCAGCGCGGCCGGGCTGTCGGCCAGCAGATAGAGCAAACCGCGCACCGGCAGCACCGCGAAGCCTGCCAGGAAGATCGGCTTGCGCGCCAGCCGGGGCGCCCAGCGGCCGACCGCCAGGGCGATGGGGATGGTGACCAGCTGCGTGACGATCACCCCGCCCGAGAGCCACAGCGTGGCCAAGGTGCCGGCCCGGGTGCCGACTTTCTGCGCCACCAGCGTGAGCATGGCGGCGTTGGCCAGGTGGAACAGGAAAGCACACAGGAGCAGGACGACCAGGCGGCGGTCGTACCAGCGCCCCGGGGTGGGCGCGGCTTCGGCCTGTGCATCGGCGCCGCGTGCCAGCCGCGGGTCGACGTCGCGCGAACGGATCAGCATGGCGGCGACCACCGTCGGCAGCGCCATCGCCACCGCGTAGAAGAACATCGCATGCGGCCCGAAGGCGTGGCCGACCCAGCCGGTGCCCAGCGCCCACAGCACGGTGCCGCCCGCGGTGATGGCCGCGTTGCGGCCGACGCGCGCGTCCAGCCCCGCGCGGCCCACCATGCCCAGGCTGGTGGCTGCGATGGCCGGCGCCACCAGCGTGCCCGCCGCGCCGATGAGCGACTGGCCCGCCAGGATCACGCCGTAGCCCGGCCAGTTCGCCATGACCACCAGGCACGCCGCGATCAGCGCGATGGCGCCCGCGATCCAGCGCGGCTTGTGGCGCACGCTGTCGATCAGCGCGCCCGCCGGCGCCTGCACCACCAGCCCCACCAGCGCCGAGACGAACATCACGGTGCCGATGCGCTGCGGGTCCCAGGCGAGCGTGCCGGCCATGAAGACGATGAGGAACGGCCCGACGCCGCCCTGGATGTCGGGCGCGAAGAAGGCCAGCGCGTCGAGCGCGCGCAGGCTTCGGCGCGAGGGCGCCGGGGTGGTGCTGGAGGCGGCGGTGATCATGGCGGGCGGGCCGGAAGGATCAGGAAACCGGCATCGGGGCCGGCGGCGCCATGAGCGCAGCGGGTGGTGTCGGGCCGGCGCCCCGCCCACCACGGGGACCGCGTGGGCCACCGGGGCCTGCCGGGCCACCGGTTGCAGGCATGAGCCCGGGCCCGCCGAACACTTCGCGCACCGTGTCCGCGGTCGCGCCCAGGCCTGTCGCTTCCAGCGCCGTGCCCTGCGCGCCGCGCGTGCCCCAGCCACGCGCATGGAGCGGTGCGCCGGGTTGCAGCTGCGCGCCATACGCGGCGCCGACATGCGGCGGAAAGCGCACGATGGTCTTGTCGGCCAGCACCACGCCGCGCACGTCGCCGCGGTCGGTGTACAGCAAGCGCTCAATGCGCCCGGACGCCGACATGGCGTTGATCGCGCCGGGCTCGCGTGGCGCCGGGGGCGCCATGCCGGGCGCGGGCGGCTGGTCGGTCACGCTGCCGCCGTTGGCGCTGAGCGACTGCATGCGCACCACCGGCACATCGGGCGCACGCCAGCCGCTGACCTGCACCGTGTCGCCGGGCTTGAGCAGCCGCATCACCGCGGCCGAGAGGTGCGGCGGGAACGCCACCTGCGTGCCGTCGGCCAGCAACAGGCCGTCGGCCTCGCCGTCGGGGTTGAGCAGCCATTGCTGCACGCGGCCGGTGGTGACGGTGCCCGCTTCAAACGCTTGGGGCGCGGTAGGCGGTGTGGGCGGGATGGGCGCCGTGGCACCGAGCGGCGGCGCGGGCAGCGGCCCACGGGTTGGGCCGGCCGGCGGCGGCATCTGGGCGAAGGCGGCGCTGCCGGCCAGCAGGCAAGCCGTGGCGATGAAGGTGATGCGCGGTGTCATGGTTGGCTCCTGGTGTGGATGGGGATGCCCATGGACATCTCACACAACGTGCCAACCTGTGAATCCTTCGAAATCAACGACTTGCATGTGCCCGAACGACCTCGGCCGCATGATTCGGGGACACCCGGTGTCCGCTTTGCGGACAGCCGGCCCGGTGCCGCTCACTCCGGCTTACTCGAGCCCGTACTGCGTCAGCTTGCGGTAGAGCAACTGGCGGTGAATGCCCAGCCGGCGCGCGGTCTCGGCACGGTTGCCTTGCGTCTGCGCGAGCGCGTGGGCGATCATCAGACGCTCGAGCCTTTCGACGGCAGCGGGCAGTTCGCCTTCGAGCCAGTCGGCGGGCAGCGTGGCGGGGGTTGCGCGGGCAGGCGCCGCACCCAGCGCGATGGCCAGGTCCGCCTCGCCGATCACGCGGTGGCGCACCACCGCGTGACAACGCGCCATCACGTTGCGCAGTTCGCGCACGTTGCCTGGCCAGGGGTGGCTCAGCAGCCGCTGCGCCGCTTCGGCGGACAGCGCCTTGGGAGCCTCGGAGCCGGCCGCGCGCCGCAGGAAATGTTCAGCCAGCGGGATGATGTCGGCCAGCCGCTCGCGCAGTGGCGGCACGCGGATCGACAGCACGTCGAGCCGATACAGCAGATCTTCGCGAAAGCGCCCCTCGCGCACGGCGACGGCCAAGTCGCGGTGCGTGGCCGCGACCACGCGCACATCGACCTTCACCGTGCGGTGGCTGCCCAGCGGCGTGACTTCGCCTTCCTGCAGCGCGCGCAGGATCTTGGCCTGCACGTCCAGCGCCATGTCGCCGATCTCGTCGAGCAGCAGCACGCCGCCATCGGCCGCGCGAAAGCAACCGGCGCGCTCGCTCGTGGCGCCGGTGAAGGCGCCGCGCACGTGGCCGAAGAGCTCGCTCTCGAGCAGTTCCTTGGGAATGGCCGAGCAGTTGACCGCCACAAAGGGCCGCTCGGCGCGCGCCGAGTGGCGGTGCAGGGCGTGCGCCACCATTTCCTTGCCGGTGCCCGTTTCGCCGAGCACCAGCACAGGCATCGCGTTGGCGGCGGCCAGGCCGATGCGCTTGTGCACCTCGCGCATCGCGTGGCTCGGACCGATCAGCTCATCGCTGTCGTCGTCCGGAGCAACCGAAGAAGCTGAAAGGGAAGGGGAGGCCGCCGTGTGCTGCTGCAATGCCCGCGCGAGCACTTCGCGCACCGCTTCGCGGCTGATCGGCTTGGCCAAGTGGTCGAATGCGCCCAGGCGCATCGCCTCGATGGTGTTGCCGGCGCTGGAGAACGCGGTCAGCACGATCACCGGCGGCAGCCGCGCCAGGCGCGCCTGCATGGCCGCGAGCGTCTGCAGGCCGTCCATGCCGGGCATGCGGTGATCGAGGAACACGGCGTCGAAGCGCTCGCGCGATGCCGTTTGCACCGCTTCGGCGCCGCTGGCGACCGCGACCGTCCCGTGACCCAGACCCTGCAGCGTTTCGGCCAGCGTCTCGCGAAAGGCATCGTCGTCGTCGACGATCAGGAGATGCGCCATGGAAGCTCCAGTTCGAAGCGAGTGCCCGGTGACAGCGGCAGGTGATGCAACTCGCCGCCGTGCGCCAGCGCCACCTCGCGCGCGAGCGCCAAGCCCAGCCCGGTGCCGTCGGCGCGGCCGGTGGCAAACGGCTCGAACAGGCTGGCCTGCAGCGATTCAGGTACGCCCGGGCCGTCGTCGTCCACGCGGATCGCCAGGGTGTGCGCATCGGGCTGCGCCGCTGAGAGCACGACATGACCTTCGCGCGGCGCATGGCGCACGGCGTTGTTGAGCAGGTTGTCGACCGCGCGCGCCAGGTGAACGGGGTCGAACACGGCGCGCTCGGGCGTGTCGTGCCGCAGCGAGATCCGCACACCTGCCGCATCGGCCTTGACCGCCGCGGCGGCCACGCGCTCGTCGAGCCAGTGGCGCAGCACCACCTCCCGCGGCGCCAGGGTCACAGGCTGCACCAGCGCGAGCAGGCTCTGCACCAGGCCGTCGAGCCTGTCGATCTGCCCGACGATGGCCTGCAGCGCCTGGCCCTGGCGCTCGGGCGCGGCGGCCAGCGCGTTCTCGGCCTTCAGGCGCATCGTGGCAATCGGGTTGCGGATCTCGTGCGCGATGCCGCCCGTCATGCGGCCCAGCGCGGCCAGCCGCTGGTCGCGGCTGCGCTGCTGCGCGGCGTCACGCAGGTGGGCGCGGGCTTCCTCGAAGCGCTGGCGGTAATGGTTGAAGCCGTCGACGATGCGGTCGAGCTCTTGCACGCCGGTGCGCGGCAACTCGGGCATGGCACCCCCGTCGGCGTCGGCCCGCGCCAGGCGGCATTCCAGGCGCTGCACATGGCGCAGCCGCGCAGCAGGATGAAGCCGAGCCACAGGCCCGAGGCCAGCACCAGCACCAGCAGCACGCCCAGGCCGGTGCGCAGGCTGCCTTGTGCCGCCAGAGCGCCGCCGTTCGTGCGCGTCATGGTCCAGGCGGCCAGATCGTTGGCGGGGGTGACCAGCGGGCAGGCCGAGACGATCAGCGCCTCGCGGCTGCCGCGCACCACGTCGGTCTGCGGCTGCTGGGTGCGCGCCGCGAGCTGCGCCATTTCCACGATGAGCGGCTGCTCGGCCGCGGGCACATCGCGCTTGACGCCGCTGCCTTCGTAGGTGGGGTAGGCATAGGCCAGTTGTCCGCCGGCGGCCTGCCACACGCCGCCCTCCACGTGCGGCGCCTCGATCAGCGCCAACTGCAGCAGAACCTGGAGCAGGTCGACCTGGGGTTTGGCGGGAGAGACCGATGCGTCGGGTGTGGCCGACTTGGCATACCGCGCCGCGATGGCCCGGCACGACTGCTCGGTGGCGCTTCGCCCCGCCGCCACCTGTGCGCCCGCGCTGCTGCGGTACAGCGTGAGCATCACCACGGCCAGCGCGGCGCACATGCCGAACAGCAGGATCCAGAAGAAAAGAAGCTGGCCGCGAAGGGACTTCATTGGCGCGCTGCGCTGACACGCCTTGCGCAGGGGCGCCCGTGGAGAGGGGGCCGCGCATTCGCGGCGCGGTTCGCCGTTCGGTGTGGATTCATGGTGTCGAGGTCCGTGCGGAAGTGTATCGACGCCGCAGGGATGCCAGCCTGCGAAGCTTCCGGAAGACGCCCGCGGCTCGGTCGAACCGCGGGCTTCCCAGGTTGTCTCTTGCCGCCCGAACTCGCGTCATTGCTCACGGCGGTGTGCCAGCCGGTTCCTGCGCACCGCCGCGTCGCTTCGGAACGTTCAAAGTTTCAACAGCTCTTCTTTTTCAAGAGACGTTCGAAATTCGTCCGGCTTGGTATCCCGATGGGGTCCATCGGTTCTCTGTGAAGCTGCGGATCGTGGCGTGCGGTTGCGAACCAAGGTGCGTGGCGTTCGGGAGGGTGTGCGTCGCGCCGTCTTGCCGAAGAAGCTGGATGTGCATCTCGCAAGGCTGCGCGGTCGCCGTCGGCAAGAGAAGATCGCGAGTGGTCACTCGCTTCCATCGAGCGGACGACCGGCGGTCACGGTGGGCGAGCGCACCGCCACGCCGGTATCGGTGCAGCTTCCGCACGGCATGCGTTCAGCGCGCATCCGACCGGTGCCCGCGCGGGGGCCTCCGACCCCTTCAGCCGATGGCGGGATCGTGAACCTCCAAGTTGCGCAGCGTTCAACGCGTGATATCCCGCCCCCAAGCTTGGCAGGCGCGCGCGGCAGGGCCCGCGTTGCGCGGCATGAACGTCTTGCGCCAAGCCATGGCGCAAGGAACACTTTCGCCCGGTGCGCATGTCGCGTGCCGCGTTGGGCGCAGGTCCGCGGTCGGATCCACATTGTTTGGCTTCGCGGGGGCTCTGAGGCGCGCGCCGTGTCCCAGCGCTGTCGTTCTTGCGGCCATCGATGGCTCCATTCGTTGCCGCTCCTTTCGCCTTCCCTCCTGTCATGATCCGGTGCCGTGCCCTCCTTGCCGTGAGCTGCGGCCTTCTTCTCATCCTTGGAGCCTCCATGAACCATGCACTCGCAGGCCCGATCGGATACCTCGGGCCGGCGGGCAGCTGGACGCACCAGGCCTGCCTGGATCTGTTCGATGCGAAGGACCTCGTGCCGCTTTCGCGTGAGGCACTCTTCGCCGGCTATGCCGAGGGGCAGGTGGAGCGTGCGTGCGTCCCCGTCACGACCTCCGTGGTGGGCGTGACGCCGTACCTCGATGCGGTTCTCGCGCTGCCCCAAGTGACGGTCGTGGCCGAGTATCCTCGGATGCTTGGCTACAGCCTGCTGGCCCAGCCGGGCACACGGCGGGACGACATTGTGGAGGTCCACGCCCACCCCGTGGCGTTCGAGGAGGTCGAGCCATGGCTGGCGCGAGAGATGCCGCAGGTGCGCCGCGTGGCCGCGGCCAGCGGTGGCGCGGCCGCCCGGACCGTCTCGGACAGCGCAACGCGCGACAAGGCCTCCTTCGGCCCCCGGGCGGGGAGCACCGTCTACCCGCTGGTGTCATTGGTCGACGGCATCGAGGAAGGTCCGCACAACGTCACGCGCTGGTGGGTGCTGGGGCGGCAGATGCCGGCGCCGACTGGCCACGACAAGACCTCCATGGTGCTCGATACCTCGGACACCCAGCTCTCGGGCATCCTGGCGGCGTTCGGTCAAGCTGGCGTGCAGATTCTCACGATCTACGAGCGACCGAGCCGCAAGACGCTGGACACGCACCGCTACCTGATCGAGGTGGCCGGGCATGCGCGGCAGGGCGCGCTTGCGGCCTTCCTGGATGCGCATCGGGAACTGCGTGTGCTCGGTGCCTACCCGCGCCGGTAGAGCCGAAGACAGGCGGGCGGGCCCCAAGCGCATCGGATCGAGCGCGTTGGTTGCATGGACGCGCTGGCGCGGCGCCACCTTTTGCGCGACGTCGTTCCCGGCGAGCTGCGTGGAGTCCTTGAACAAGGGTTGTAGCGCACCGCGACCCGTGCCCAATGTCCCTGGCGAAGCTGCGCGCAGCCTGTGCCTGCGCACAGACCCATCCCGCCGGGCCGATTACCCTTGGGGGTCCCTTCGCCGCGCGCGCCGTCGCGCCCGCCTGGTCCGCTCAATGTGCTTCACAGGACGTCGACCAGAAACTCATGGATGGTGGCGGGGAACTGGGCATGAAACCGCTCTCGATCGAAACCGTCTGGGTCGGTGGCCGGCAGAAATCCGGGCCGCCGCATGCTGGCCGGGAAAGGCGTCAAGAAAGAATAGTGGCCTGCTCCGTCGACAACGATCAAATTGCGCAGGATCCCCTTGGGCAGCGCCGACAGCGCCTGTTCGATATTTCGCAGCGGGGTGATCTGATCCTGCGCGCCGGTGATGACCAAGATGGGTGATCTGACGTCGGCAAGCGACGCAGGCGCCAGAAACCAGTCCGTCGCTGGGGCCAGCAACACGGCGGCTCGAACCCGCGCATCGGCCTGCACCGCGATCGGGCTTCCTGTTCGGGACCATGGTTTCCCTCCCGTTGACGCCAGAACCGTATAGCCGCCCATCGAATGCCCGAGCGCGCAGATCCGCTGGCCGTCGGCTGCAGGCCCGAGGCACTCGTCCGAGAGCACGGTGTCGATGGCCAGCGATGCCTGGCGTGGGCGGTTCATGGCCATCGCATCCGTGTTCGAAAGCGAGCCGTCGTTCCGGTTGTCGCCGGGATGTTCAGGGCTCACGACGATAAAACCTTTCCTCGCCAAGTAGCTTGCAATGGAGCGATAGAGCAGATGGGAGCCACCGCCGCCATGCGAGATCACACACACCGGAAAGCGGCCAGGCGCGATCGGGGCGTCGAAGGTGGCGTTGAAGTGGTACGGCCCGATGGAGGCCCCGGTGGACGGCGCTTCGCTCGGATACTGGACGACAGCGGGAAAGGACGAGTCGCTCTGCGCGTCTCGTATCGTGATTTGTCGGATGCCTGATTCCATAGCGGGTGATTTGGCAGATGAAATACCGCTCGAAGAACGGCCGGTTCGACCACCGATCTGCGGCGCTGGCACCGGAACGCGGGACAGAAAGCGGTTGCTGCTCGCATTCTGCCGTGCCTGCCGGGTTCTAGAACGATCGCGGTGTCGGCCGCGGCCATAGCTCATCCCGACAAGGAACTTCGTGGATGGGAAGGTCTTGAAATCCGCGCGCCGTCACGTAAAAATTCGGGCAGGAATCTCCTGCTGCACACCCATCGAACTTTGAGAAAGGAGCTGATCATGTCTTCACGATTTGATTTTCCCGTCTCGGGGAACGAAGGGCGGATTCGCGCGCCGATGCGGCGAAGCGCGGGCAAGCCTCTCATGAGCCCGAAACAGATCGAGGCGTACCTTGTCGCGCGGGATGCAGTGCGCCGTATCCAGCGGGCTTCCTCGAAGCCTTTGCTGTCCGGCCCCGTTGGCGGCACCTGGGCCGCAGACCGTCGGACGCTCGAGTCGTAGGGGCGACCTCGGTGGGCAGCCTGCCTAGAACGGGAAGGCTGCCGGCAATTCGCAGACATCGCCGGACAAAAGCAATGCGCGACGCCTCGCGAAGCTCGCTTGCGCATTGCGCAGCTTCGCCCCGGGGGCTGGTCCTACGCACCCCCGCGCCGGAGGAGAAGCCGACCTGCGGGTGTTATTTCGTGCACCACCGCGGAATGGGGTTGTGATGCGGGGGTGGCGCGCCGCAGCGTCGCCGTGATCACGAGTGCGGCGCGAAGCAACTCCACCTGCTTGACCGCGCGAGGGTCCGTCACAGTAAGAGGCAGGGTCGCCCGCTCGATTTGTCGAAGGTAGGACAGTGGCATTTGGGGTCGGATCTGTTGCCTCGGGGATACTGAAAATGAGGCCCCGTGACACCTGTAGGTGAACATCACTCAAGGGTGAACGACCGCGACTCAAGCGCGGTATCCGCGCTGCCAGCACGCATGCACGCTGCTCGACCCCGACCACAAGCACGTGAAGAAGATGTTCTCGGCGTATGAAGAACGCGCCCCTTCGAAGGCCGTCTGACATCGAGTGCGTGACAGACAACCATCAGGGGGAGCGAAGCATGAAGGCTCCCGGTCGAGCCGCGCATCAAGCTCGGCAAATGCGTCAGGGCCAGTATTCTCAAATGCTCAAGCGCAGCGCTGCCAGGCGTTCTGCCCACTCGCGGGCTTTGTCCTCGTCGAAGAGCGGGCTGTCGGGATCGCCATAGATTTGTTCCGCCAGGGCCTCGATGCAGGGGCCTTGGCTGTCGCGGTTGTCGTCGCAGTCGTCGAGCGCGGCGCCGGTGAGCAGCCAACGCTCGGCAGCGGCGGCATCGTGCGTCGCGCCTTGTCCCCGAAAACGCATCAGGCCCAGCTCGTAGCAGGCCCAGCCCTGCAGGCACTTGCCCTCGTCTTCCGCCAGCTTCTGCAGCGCGTAGATGGCTTCGGCATGGAGGGCGTTCACTTTCGCCTCGGCATGGCCCTGTTCGGCCAGCGCCAGCGCGTGCTGCCGCAGCGTGCTGCCGACTTGCAGCGTGGCATCGGTGTCGCCGGCTTCTTCGGCGCGGCGAAAGTAGTCGATGGCGCGCTCGAGATCGGGCGCTCCGGGTTCACCGAGCTTGTGTGCGATGCCGAGATTGAAGAGCGCCATCGCGTTGTTCTGCCCGGCCGCCACCTCGTAGTGCCTCACGCCGCCTTCCAGGTCGCGTTCGCCGCCCAGCCCTTCGTACAGCACGAAGCCGAGCTGGGCCTGCGTGGCCGCGTCGTCCGCGCCGCCATTCGCAATGGCGTGCAGCAGCCAGGCGCGCGCCATGACGGCGTCGCCACCGAGGCCGGCCGTGTCCGTGCGCAGCATCGTCGCCAGCTCGCGCATGGCCTCGGGCAGGCCGTCGGGCGATGCGGTCGCGGGTGCGTCGCCGGGCTCGCGCACGCCGGCGGCGCGCGCCATCCAGCGCAGGGCTTCGAGCGGATCGGCCTCGACGCCCTCGCCGTCGCGCAGATGGCAGGCCAGCTCGTAGGCGGCCCGCATGTCGCCGGCGGCATGGCGCGCGGCCATGTGCTCGGGGTGCGATTGCTCGAGGCCGTCGGCATGCAGCCAGACGTACACGTCGCGGTCGTTGCGCGCGGCCTTGACCGGCTCGCCGGCGCTCCAGCGCTTGCGCACCTCCGAGCGCACCAGCACCGAATACCAGCCGTCGTTGACCGACACCGGCGTGGCGATCCACGGATAGGCCTGCGGGTGCAGCACGGTTCCGTCGTCGCGCAGCACGCCCACGGCGAGCTGCCCTTTGGCGGCCTTCGCGGCGCGCGGCAGCGGTTCGGCGACCAGCCAACCGATGTCCTGCGTGCCCCACGTCAGCGGCAGGAGCGTGCGGTACTTGCAGGGCACCAATTCGCGGCCAGCGGCAACGTCGTAGATGCCCCGCAGCCACGGCGCGTTCTTTGCCTTGCGGCCGCCCTTGGAGGCCACGCGCACCAGGTCGCGCTCGACCATGGCGTGCGCGCGCTCCTCGCCGGTCAGCGGTTCCAGTGTCTCGAACAGGCCGTAGTCGAAGGGCACGAGCACGCGGCCCAGCGCATCGACCAGGCCGCACTGGCCTTCGGCGCGTTCCACGGCAAAGCGCTTGGGCCGCGGCGCCTCAGGCTCGCTTTCATCGCCTTCGGGTTGCAGCAGCTGGACGGGATATTCCTCGAGCAGTTCGATCTGCTCGTACACCGGCTTGAGCACGACGCGGCCTTGCGCATCGAGCAGCCCGGTCTTTGCGTCGCGCGTGGCTTCGAAGGCCTGCCAGTCGAAGCGCCACGAGAGGAGGTCGAAGCCCGGCGGCACGGCCCATTCGCCGCAAGCGCGCACCAGCCCCCAGCCGCCCTCGTCGGCGCGCGCGGGCGCAAGGCCGAAGGGCGTGAAGTCTTCGGCCTCCTGGAATCGGGGCTCGATGACCCATTGACCCCGCAGGTCGACATAGCCGATGCGATCGCCCACGCGGGCGCGCACCATGCCTTCGACAAAGCTCCAGACTTCGTCGACCGAGGGCTTCAGCAGCCAGCTGCCGTCGGTGCGCAACAGGCCGATGTCGGCACCGACCATGGCCGTGGCGATGTCGCCCTCGAAGTCCCAGTCCTGGTCGAGCTGCGGCTCGAGCAGCACGCGCGGCGCATCGGCGTCGGCCAGCAGCAGGCCGGAGCGCCCGTCCCGCGTGATCCAGAGCAGGCGCGCATCGTCTGCGCCGGCGTGGCGGATGTCGTCCCACGCGGGGTCGACCACGGTGATGCGCCGGCTGCGATCGCCGTTGTTGTTGTGGTTTTCGTTGTCTTCTTCCGCAATGCGCATCACGCCCCAACGGCCGTCGGCCTCGAAACGCCAGAGGTCGCCGGCCAGGTGGTTGCCGTAGTCGGGGCCGTCGTCATCGTCTTCTTCGTGGGGCTCGAAATCGGCAAAGCGCTCGTCGCGCGGCGGCTCGTAGCCATCGAAGTACGGATGCGAAATGCTCCCCATGCCGAAGTGCCAGGCCCAGGTCTCCCAGTCCGAGAAGCGCTGGATGCCGAGCGCGGCATCCACACCGGGATGATTGCCGCCGGCGATGCAGCGCCGCACCTGGGCCCATAGCTCGTTGCACTCCCGGCGTTTGCGTTCGATGAAGCTTTCGGCATCGGACTCGCCGCCCAGCCAGGACAGTTCGTCGAGGTTGGCCGAGATGCGCGGAGAACTGTCCTCCGGCGCCTCGTCGATCAGTTCGGCCAGGTGCAGCGCCAAGGCGTCGAACTGCAGCGCGATTTGCGGCAGCGTGTGCAGCATCGGATGCCGTTCGACGAAGGCCTGCAGTTGCCGGATGCGCGCGAGCGCGGCATGCGCATCGCTGGCGAGGTTGTCGGTGTCGGCGTCGCCGAACACTCGCTGGTGGTCGATGGCCTGGCCGGCCTTCCCATCGGCCAACAGGATCTGCCAGAGAACAGGAAAGTTGTTGTTGGCATCTGCGATTTCGGTGGCCGATGTTTCCTGTTCCTGGTCTTCTTCGTTTTCATCGCCGTGGCCGGCATCGGGAGAGCTGTGTTCGAAATAAAGCCAGGAGCGATTACCCATGTGTGGTCGGTGCGTGTGTCGTCCATGACAAAGGCCATGGTTGGGTGCAGTTTAGAGGCGTGCCGCACTCGCATGACAGCCGGCGGCTGCATCGGGAATTGTGTGGTGGTCCGGCGGATGGCTGGCGGCGATGCGCAGCGGCCATCCGCTTGCGATGAAGGACTCGCTCGATTGCCAGGATTTCGCCGACCAGGAACTTCTGCCTGGCGACCCGATGTGGTCATCGCACGGGCATGGCTTCATTCCCAAGGCAGGTCACGGCCCTGAGTTCACCCGCCGTGCCTTCGCGCGCTGCGCATACGAAGTCTGAGCCGACCGCATCAAAAGCGTTCTGCCGGCGGCAGTGCGGCTGTCTGGCGCGGAGCGCAGGACGTTTGGCCCGCGGTGGGCGAGGGCGGGCTAAGGAGCGCGTTTTGCCACGCGATCCGTGCCGCCCCGATGCAGTATCAACTGCGTCGGGTTGTCTTGGCCTTCGCCATCGAAACTCACGGTCGCATCGAACGCCGTGTAGAAGAAGCTGCGGTTGCTTCCGGCAAACAATTCAAATCGCTCCTGCCCCGTCGCCTGTGTAAACAGGCGGTTTCCTTGCCTGGAAACCTGAAGCGCGAAATCGGGCGTGAGCACGTACGTTCCGACCAGCCGATCCAGCAGTTGCTGATCGACACTTATCCGTTGGTGAACTCTGGGCTTGTATTCCGGCCAGTCGTATTCTGCCGCGATGCTGTGCAGCAGCTCGAGTATCAATGGCCCGGCGCCGCTCCCGTTGGTCATGATGACGGCGCCGTCTCCATTCTCAAAAACGACCATCTGGCTTACGAACCCATCGTTGACGCCACCGTGCAGGATGCGCCGGCTGGGTGAAACGCCGCGAACGATGAGACCAAGACCGTAGTCGCCCAGGCCCGGTTCGAGCATCTGTCGGGCGATGGATCTGGATAGAACAGGCGTATCCCGCCCGCTCCAGGCGGCGACGACAGCCAGTGCGAACCGGGCGACATCGCCGGGGGTCGTCCACAAGCCGGCAGCGGCCAGTTCGGGATAGATGTGCGGCCCTTCGGGAACCGGCTCTCCCGCCGTGCGATAGGGCGTCGCAGCGAGGTCGGCAAGCTTCTTCGGAAGCGGCTGGGCGAAGCTGCTGTGCACCATCCCGAACGGTTTCAAGACGCTGTCCTCCAGCAGCTGGGGAAATGGCTGGCCGGTGGCGTCGACAAGCAGTTGCTGAACGACGGTGTAGCCGCCGCCGGAATAGTTGAATCGCGCGCCGGGTTCACTGTTCACCACGATAGCTGCGGTGTTTGCGGGCGGCGTTCCGTCGAGTACTTCGCGCAGGGACGGGAGCGGATCGGTTGCCGAGTAGCCTGGAAAGCCGGAGACGGAAACGCCGGCCGAATGGCTCAGCAACCGTCGCAGTGTGACTTTTTCAGTGAACGAGTTGGCCGGGATTTTCCAGCTCTTGAGGTAAAGGTTGGCGTCGGCATCCAGGTCGAGCTGCGTGCCTGAACCAACATGAGCGCGGCGAGGGCCGTCACCGGCTTGCTGATGGAGCCGGCCTGGAACAGAGTGTCTGCCGTCACGGGTTCGCCGCCGACGGCCGCCACCCCGAACCCATGCGACACGATCGTCCCGCCATGCATGATGGCGATGCTGACCCCCGGGACGTGGAGCCGCTGCATCCGGTCGGCGAGCGTCATCGGCGGCTGGCCAACAAGGAAGTTTGCAGCGCGCAGGCCGTTTGCAATCCGCTCTATCCGTTGCGCGCCATCGCTGCCTGCATTGGAAGGCCTGTTGTCCTCGGCACACGCGTCGGGAAGCCCTGGGTTGCCTGCCATGATCGCGAGAAGGACGCATCGACCAGCGCGACGTGCAAACGATGCGCTGGCCTGGCGACTGTTGCGGGACATGGCTCTATGCTAGCCCTGTTCGGTTTTCACGAGGCGCCAGCTGAGGTGGTTTGCGCCCCCACGCACGGTGGCGGATCGAGCGAGCGCAACGATGGGCCATCGCCAAGCGGCCACTCATCGGAGTCGGCGTCTCGCGGTTCGATCAAGCGCTGACAGCACGCACGCCAGTCACGGTATCCGAGTCACCTGGACGGTGAGATGGTCCGCAGCACATCGCTGAACACGCCGTACTGCACCTTGAATGCCTGCGGGCTGTAGTCCTGGTAGTAGCCTGCCGTCACCGCGACGACGAGATCGAACTCGGGCACGATGCGGATCGATTGCCCGCCTCGTCCGAGCGCACCGATCCAGCGGACTGTTCTTCGGTGCGCTCTGGCGTGGCCGCTCCACCAAAGGTAGCCGTAGTCCTGGTCGTCCGTTGCCTTGATCAGCGACGCGGTGGAAGCGTCGATCCAGCCCTGCGACACGATCTGGCGTCCATCCCAGCGGCCGCCCGCCAGCACGAGCTGTCCGATCTTCGCCATGTCCCGCGGACGCATGCGAAGGCCTCCGCCGGCGTCGCTGTCCCTGCCCATTCGGCTCCATTCTTCGCCCGAGATGCCCAGGGGCTCCAGCAGGCTCGCTCGCGCGAACTCGTCGAGCGCACTGCCGGTGGCCCGATGCAGGATCGCTGACACAAGCGCCAGCGCGCCGGTACTGTAGAAGAACTGCTGGCCAGCCGCCGCCACAGCTCGGCGGGTGAGCACGTAGCGGCA
This sequence comes from Variovorax sp. E3, assembly GCF_016082275.1. Classification (GTDB taxonomy): domain Bacteria; phylum Pseudomonadota; class Gammaproteobacteria; order Burkholderiales; family Burkholderiaceae_C; genus Variovorax. Next base: position 30,801 of record NZ_MOWM01000051.1, on the reverse strand, counting down.
CGGATCGCCCGAAAAATACATGCGCGTTTCGTCGTTCGCGAGATCGCCGGTCGCGGGCGTCGACTCGATCCATTCGAGGCCGAGCGTCATGCTGAGCGCGTGCCGCAGCAACAGGCCATCCGATTGCGGCGTTCGCAGGTCTGCGAGTTCGGGGAAGAAGCCAAGGATCGGCTCGTCGACGCCATGGATCAGCCCCCGGTCGATCGCGATGCCGACGGCGAGCGACGCGACACTCTTCGTCGCTGATTTCATGGCATGGCGCGTGCCGGCGTTGAAGACGACGTTCTCCACACGGCTGCCGAAAAAGCTCGTCGGCACCTGATCGCTGCCCTGGAGGTAGCGCTCGAAGACGAGCTTGCCGCGATGCACGACAAGCACGGCGTGGATGTTCGCGCCCGAAGCCGCAAGCCGATCGGCCATCTTGCCGAGCGCGTTGGTGTCAACCAGCTTGTCGTCGTCGTCCGCGGCTGTGTTCCAGCCGCCGTCTGGAGAGGTTGTCGCGGCGAAGCCTTCGAGCGGATGGGCGCGAACTGACTCGCCGTGCGAGGCAAGCGCAGAGCCGGCAAGAACCAAGGCGAACTCACGGCGTTTCATGGCACGTCCACGGCGGAAGGTGCGCCGATCATAGGCCGCGAAGTAACTGGATTAGCTGATCTCGGCAGGGGAGGAGCCAAGGGTCGGCGAGGAAAGCCTCGACAGGACTGCGGTGCGGCAGACATCCAGAATTTCATCGGCGAGTGGCGAGTCGTCGGGACACGCCCGTGACAGCACTATTGCGCCGATGACCTGAGCAATGACGTCGATCCGCTTGGCACGCGCGTCGCCGCGCTGCTCGCCTTCCTCTGGCGCGCTGCACTGGTTTGCCAGGTTCGCCAGCAAGCTTTCAACGCCGGCCGCAAAAGCCGTCTTGATCGACTCCGTCTGACGCGCAGCGTCTCCGCACAGTGCGGCCATCGTGCAACCGTCGCCCGGAGCGTCGCGGTGCTCACGGGACAAGTAGTGCTTGACGAACTCCGTCGCATCGACGCCTTCGGCCTTCGCCGCCGTCTGCGCAAAACCGCATGTTGCCGCTTCCGCCATCAGGTCGGCCTTGGATCCGAAGTGTTTGTAGAAGCCGCCATGGGTGAATCCCGCGCCCGCCATCAAGTCCGCAATTCCCACCCCGTCATAGCCTCGCTCGCGAAACAGCGTGGAAGCCGTCTCGACGATGTGTGCCCGGTTCGCCTGGGCCTGCGCTTTGGTGACCTTCATGTCCAGGATCTCTCTAGATGTGCCTTCAGTGAAGTCATGAATATACATTGATGTCAGTCATCATCAAACTCTTGACAATAAAGATGATGATTGACATCATTAGGCTGACCAACAACCTTTTCGATCAAGAGAAAACACATGACATCTCATTCCACTGTTCTCATCACGGGCGCCTCGAGCGGCATTGGCGCCATCTATGCCGACCGCTTCGCACGCCGCGGCCACGACCTTGTGCTGGTGGCACGCGACAAGGCGCGGCTGGAAACGCTCGCTGCGCGGCTGCGCGAGGAAACCGGCGCTGCCGTCGATACCCTCCCGGCCGACCTGACCCAGCCCGGCGATCTGGCCGCAGTCGAGATGCGCCTGCGCGAGGACACCAGGATCGAAACCCTGATCAACAACGCCGGGGCTGCGCTGTCCGGTCACTTCATCGACCAATCGACAGACGATGTCGCACGCCTGGTCAGCCTCAACACCACCGCACTCGTCAGGCTGGCGAGCGCCATCGCCCCACGCCTGGCGCAGGCCGGCCAAGGCGCGATCGTCAACATCGGCTCGGTGGTCGGCCTGGCGCCCGAGTTCGGCATGTCGGTCTACGGTGCAACCAAGGCCTTCGTGCTGTTCCTGTCCCAAGGGCTGAGCCTGGAACTCGCGCCCAAGGGTGTCCATGTGCAGGCGGTGTTGCCAGCCGGAACCCGTACCGAGATCTGGGAGCGCGCGGGCATCGACAGCAGTGCGATACCTGATCTGATGGGCGTGGAAGAGCTGGTGGATGCCGCGCTGGTCGGATTCGACCGCCGCGAACTCGTGACCATTCCGCCGCTGCATGACGGCGCGCACTGGGAGGTGCTGAACGCGGCACGCCAGAGCCTGATCGCAGACATCCGGCAGGCGCATGTGGCAGCGCGCTATCGAGCCGCCGTCTGAAACCGCAAGAAGCGCCACAGCGCAAGGGACAGCACATGACATTCAAGGCACTGCTCGCCAGCAAGACCGGCGACACCATTTCAAGCAGTCTGGTCGACTTCGAGCACGAGGATCTGATGCCGGGCGATGTCACCGTCGCGGTCGAATATTCGACGGTGAACTACAAGGACGCGATGGCGCTCGGCGGCCGGTCACCGGTCATTCGCCAGTTTCCGCTGATTCCGGGCATCGACCTTGCCGGTGTCGTCGAGTCGTCGAACTATCCCGGCCTCGTCGCCGGCGACCGCGTGCTGGCGACCGGCTGGGAACTGAGCCAGACGCACCACGGCGGCTTTGCGCAGAAGGCGCGGGTGAATGGTGATTGGCTGGTCAAGATCCCGGAAGTCTTCTCGACCCGCGACAGCATGGCCATCGGCACCGCCGGGTTCACCGCCATGTTGTCCGTGCTCGCGCTGGAGCATGGCGGCCTGACGCCCGGGCATGGCGACATTCTGGTGACCGGCGCCAATGGCGGCGCCGGCTCCGTCGCGATCGCACTGTTGTCGGGGCTGGGCTATCGCGTCATCGCATCGACCGGTCGCCTCGACGAAGCCGCTTACCTGCATGCGCTGGGCGCGGCGGACGTCATCGACCGCCGCACCCTGTCCGAAGCGGGCGCGCCGATCGCTAAGGAGCGGTGGGCCGGGGCCGTCGATTCGGTCGGCAGCCATACCCTGGCGAACGTCCTGGCGCAGACCCGGTATCGCGGCGTGGTCGCGGCCTTCGGCCTCGCACAGGGCGCGGACCTGCCGGCATCCGTGCTGCCTTTCATTCTGCGCAACGTCACCCTCGCCGGTATCGACTCGGTCAATGCGCCGCAGCCTGTGCGGCTGCAGGCGTGGTCGCGTCTGGCCAGTGACCTGGATCTGGAAAAACTGGCACGGACCACCCGGGTGATCGGCCTGGCGGAGGTGCCTGATGTTGCCAGCCAGGTCCTCGCAGGGAAGGTTCAGGGGCGCACCATCGTCGATGTGAACGCCTGAGCGCCCACACACACGATGACGACGACCTTGACCCCTCCCGACCGGCACCCGGTATCGGGCATGCCCTACATCCACACCCCCACCCGGTCGATCGATGTCGACGGGACTGCATTCGCTTACCGTGACCTGGGGCCGCGCAGTGGCGTGCCGCTGCTCCTGCTCAACCACTGGGGCGCAGTCCTCGACAACTTCGATCCGCGCATCGTCGATGGGCTTTCCCGCCGGCATCGCATCATTGCCATCGATTACCGGGGTATCGGCGCCTCCGGCGGAACGGCGCCCGTGACCATCGATGCGATGGCACGAGATGCGATCGCACTGATCCACGCACTGGGTTTGGAGAAGGTCGACCTGCTTGGCTTCTCCCTCGGGGGATTCGTGGCACAGGACATCGTGCTGAAAGCCCCCGGCTGGTGCGCCGGCTCATCCTGACCGGTACGGGGCCTGCAGGCGGCAAGGGCATCGACCAGGTAGGAGCGGTCTCCTGGCCGCTGATGGTCAAGGGCTTGTTGACGCTGCGCGATCCGAAGACCTACCTGTTCTTCACCTCTACGGCCCATGGTCGTCAAGCCGCCAAAGCCTTCCTGGCGCGACTGAGGGAACGCAAGGCGGATCGGGACAACGGGCCGACGCCCAGTGCCTTCCTGCGACAGTTGAAGGCCATCAAGGCCTGGGGCCAGCAGGCGCCGCAGGATCTGGGCGGCATCCGCATCCCCGTGCTGATCGCCAATGGCGACAACGACATCATGGTGCCCACCGTGAACAGCCATGAGATGGCGCGTCGCATTCCCGGCTCACAACTGGTCATCTACAAGGACGCCGGGCATGGCGGGATTTTCCAGTACCACGGCGAGTTCGTGCCCAAGGCGCTGGCCTTCCTCAATGACTGAACAATCAAAGAACTCTGGAAAAAGTCCCCCATGAAAGCTTTCATCATCGATCGCTACGGAAAGAAAGAAGTTGGCCGCATCACCGAGATGCCCGACCCCGAAGTCCGAGACGATGACGTCCTGATCCGGATCCATGCGGCGAGCGTCAATCCCCTGGACTCCAAGATCAAGGGCGGCGAATTCAAACTGATTCTTCCCTACCGCGTCCCGCTGATTCTGGGCAACGACGCGGCCGGAACGGTCACGCGCGTCGGCGCCCGCGTTCGCGATTTCAAGCCCGGTGACGAGGTATATGCACGGCCTGACGACGATCGCATCGGCACCTTCGCCGAGTTCATTGCCGTCAAGCAATCCTCTGTGGCGCTGAAGCCCAGGAATCTGAGCATGCTCGAGGCTGCATCCCTTCCTCTGGCGGCCTTGACGGCCTGGCAGACGCTGGTCGAAACGGCCCAGCTGAAAAAGGGGCAGAAGGTGCTGATCCATGCCGGCTCCGGCGGCGTAGGCACCATCGCCATCCAGCTGGCCAAGCATCTCGGAGCGGTCGTGGCCACGACCACCAGTACGGCCAACATCGCCTGGATGAAGGCCTTGGGCGCGGACGTCGTCATTGACTACAAGCAGCAGGACTTCGCCGCGGTGCTCAGTGGCTACGACGTGGTGCTCAACAGCCTCGGAAACGACGAGCTGAACAAGTCCCTCCAGGTTCTCAAGCCGGGCGGGCATCTCGTCTCCATCTCCGGGCCGCCCACCCCGGTGTTCGCCGCCGAACGAGGACTGGCCTGGCCGCTCCAACAGGTCATGCGCATGCTCAGTTTCGGCATCAGGAGGAGGGCAAGGAAGAACGGGGTCGAATACACGTTCGTCTTCATGCGGGCCGATGGGGCGCAGTTGCGCGAGATCACCGCCCTCGTCGAATCTGGCGCGATCCGCCCGGTCGTCGACAAGGTATTTCCGTTTCAGGACACCCACAAAGCGCTGGCCTACGTAGACGGTGGACGCGCCAAAGGCAAGGTCGTGGTGCAAATGCTGTAGCCGGCGCGCTCACCTCGCAGCGGCGGTTCGCATCGCGGGTGGCGGCTCAAGTGCCTGGCAAGCCGCGATTCGAGTTGCCGAAACGAAGAGGGCGAAGCGCTCGCCGGATGGCGACGACCGCTTCCCATGCTGAAGTGCCCGGGCACCAGGCTTGCGGCCATCAGACCTATGCGAGCCCGTCCTTTGCTGTTTCTCGTACCGTCAGCAATGCAAGCAGGCTGAAGATCGCCGCCGCGATCAGCAGGATGGCGGGGGATTTCAAGTTGCCGGTGGAGGCGATCAAGCTCGTGGCCACGTACGGTGTCACACCCCCTCCGAGGATCGCGCCGATGTTGAAGCTGAACGCCATTCCCGTGTATCGAATGCGCGTCGGAAATTGCTCCGCGTAGGTCGGATAGCCGACCGATTGCACGATAGGCAGAGGCAACGCAATGACGAACATGGCCAGTGCCGCCAGGCCGATGCTCTGCTGATCCATGAGGACCATCATGGGCCACACCAGAAGCATGTAGCCCAGAAAGCCGATGCTCAAGACCCGGCGGCGCCCCCATCGGTCCGAAAGGCCACCCCAGAACGGCATCAGAATGGCCATGGCCACGCCGACCGCGGCCATGATCCAGTAGACGGTCGTCTTGTCGTACTTCAGGTAAGTGGTGAGATAGATGTTCATGAACACCAGGCCCACCCAGTAGCCGACGTTCTGGCCGAACGCCAGCGCCGTCACTTTGAGCACCTTCGCCGTGTGCTGGGTCAGCACCTCGCGCAGCGGGGCCTTGGTCGGTTCGTTGTGGGCCTGGAATTCCTGGAATGCCGCGGATTCCTCGACCCGGCGCCGAACCGCGGTCGACACGATAACCATGGGGATCGCAAGCAGAAACGGAATTCTCCAACCCCACTGCTGCATCTGGTCGGCGCTCAACAGGGCAGAGGTCAGTCCGCAGGCAGATGCGGCCAGCGCGCCGCCCACTGCAACGCCCACCGGCGTGAAGGCGCCGTAGAAGCCCCGTTTGCCGGAAGGCGCCGACTCGGCCACGTACGCGGCGGCGCCTGTGACTTCGCCACCGGCGAAGAAGCCCTGCACCAGGCGAATCGCCAGCAGCAGGACAGGCGCTGCGATGCCCACGGTCGAAGCCACGGGCAAAAGGCCGATGGCCGCGGTCGCAACGCCCATGCCGATCACCGTGACGAGCAAGATCCCGCGTCGGCCGATGCGGTCACCCAACCGTCCCAGCACAATGCCGCCGATGGGCCGCATCAGGAATGCGCTTCCAAACACCGCAAGAATGGCCAGAAGCGATGCCGTTGCATCAGTGCTCGGAAAAAACAGAGGACCGATGGTTGCGGCCATGTACCCGTAGACACCGAATTCGTAGTATTCAATGGCCGTTCCTACCGACGCGGCAAGTGCTGCCTTGCGCGCAGTCGCCCGGGCAAGAGGGGCGGCCGCATCGCCGGAGGAGGAATGCGTCGCCCGCGTGCTCGACCCATCGGCCGAGTCCATCGTGTGAGAGGTGTTCATTTTTGCTGCGTCAGGTGGGGGGAAGGAATCCAGATGGCCCGAGAGAAGGCCGCAGTTCGCCTCGGGCGACGGCGTGCGTTGCCCGTTTCGAATCGATTCAAGACAGCCGAAGGTGTTGTCCGGCGCAGGCGCCGGATGACCCTCCCGGCGCTACAGGGTCAACTGAGAACGAAGCGCGCGACCACGGTGTCTTCTTCGAGCATTGCCCCCTCTTCGAAGAAGAGTTCGGCGACAAATCCCGCCGCGGGCGCCTGCAGCGGAATCTCCATCTTCATGGACTCCATGATGGCGATGTCGTCCCCGGCGCACAGCAGTGCGTTGGGTGCGGCAACGATCTTCAGGAGCGTGCCTGCGGTGTCCGTACGAATCTCGATTTCTTTGCTCATGCATGGGCTCCAGAGGGGGTGGGGGAAACCGGTCGAAGGGCGACGGCGCTTGAACCCGGAGGGCGAATGGAAACGCCCTCGGCTTGGAGCGCCTGCCGGATTGCGCGCGCGAAGTTCGCCGCATCGGGTTGGTCGCCGTGGATGCACAGCGTGTCCGGCCGCACAGGCACATCCACGCCGTTGATCGACCTCACCACGCCGAAGCGAACCATGCGAAGCACCTGTGCCACGGATTGCTCGATGTCGGTGATCATGGCGCGCGGGTGTGCGCGTGGCGTCAGGGTGCCGTCGTCCTGATAGCTCCGATCCGCAAACACTTCTTCCGCCACGACGAGTCCCGCATCCCGGGCGCTTCGAACAAGATCCGAGCCCGCCAGGCCGTAGAAAACCAGCGCCGGGTCGACGGCGCACACCGCATCGGCAATCGCGCGCGCCATGGCTGAATCGCGTGCCGCCATGTTGTAGAGCGCGCCGTGCGTCTTGACGTGAGCCAGGCGAGTTCCCGCGGCCCTGCAAAAGGCTTGCAGCGCGCCGATCTGGTAGAGCATCAAGTGGTACAACTCGTCCCGCCCCAGTTGCATCGGGCGACGCCCGAACCCCTGAAGATCCGCGAACCCGGGATGTGCGCCGATCGACACGCCACGGGCTCTTGCGAGCTCGACGGTCGTGGCGATGGTCTGCGGGTCTCCCGCGTGCATGCCGCAGGCACGTTGGCGGAGGTCACGTGGTCCAGCACGGCAGCGTCATCGCCGAGCCGGTAGACCCCGTAGTTCTCGCCCACGTCGCTGTTGAGGTCAATGGACGCCACGGCCTGCCTCCATCATGCGGAAGATCTCGCCCTGCACAACCGCGAGCTTTTGTGCCGCATCCAGCGTGATCCACTCGAAGCGCAGTTCATCGCCGGCCATGACTTGCGCCAGGCGCGGCAGATCGACAGTCGCGACGTTCGCGATGCGGGGGTACCCGCCCGTGGTCTGGCGATCCGCCATCAGCACGATGGGAAATCCGTCCGGGGGGACTTGAACGGTCCCGAAGCTCACGGCTTCCGATTGCAGTTCCAGCGCCTGCAACAGGCGCAGGGGTTCGCCTTCCAGCCGGTAGCCCATGCGATCGGAACGCGGACTGACGCGAAAAGCCTGCTCGGCCATCGCCCGGTGCGCGCAGGGTTCGAACGCCTGCCACTCCCTGCCCGGAACGATCCGAAGCGGCGTGCCCGACGGACGCTGCACTTCCTTCGGAAACATGAAACCGTTCGCGTCGACGGACGGAGTTCCTGTTGCCGCAGGGCCGAGCGCAATGCGATCGCCCTTTTGAAGCGGACGGCCCTGGGCGCCGCCGAAGCCACCGCGAACGTATGTGCTTGTGCTGCCCATGACCGGCTGCAGTGCGTAGCCACCAGCGACTGCGATGTATGCGCGCAGCCCGCTTGCGCGCTTGCCGAAGGACAGCAGGTCGCCTGCAGCCACCGAGACTTGCGTGCCAAGCGGCAGGGTATTGCCACCCAGCGTGGCGCTCAGGTCTGCGCCGCACACCGCGATGACGGCAGGCGCCTCGAACTTCAGTGTCGGTCCCAACAGGGTGACTTCGAGCGTGGCTTGGGAGGGGGCATTCCCGACGAGCATGCAGGCCAGCCGATGCGAGCGTTCGTCCATGACGCCGGAGACCGGAATGCCATTGTGCTGGTGGCCGATGCGCCCCAGATCCTGAAAGGTCGACAGCGCGCCGGGCTTGAGGACTTCGATCGTCATCACTTGGCCTCCATGGCTTCAAACTCTTCCACCGAGATGGGAACGAAACGAATGCGGTCTCCCGCCGCCAGCCAACACACGGGGTCGCGGCTCAGGTCGAAAAGCATCAGCGGGGTTCGACCGATCAGGTTCCATCCGCCCGGCAGGCTCAATGGATAGATCACGCTCTGGCGATTCGCCAGCCCCACGGAGCCGATCGGCACGGCCGTTCGGGGTTGCGCACGCCTCGGCGGCGCCAGTCGTTCGTCGAAGGTGCCGATATAGGGGTGGCCGGGCGCAAAGCCGATCATCTGAACCTCGCGTCCGCGCTGGTATGCAGATCGATCAATTCCCGGGGTGTCAGCCCGCACGCCTGCGCCACCGACGTGAGATCGGGGCCGTGCTCGCCGCCATAGCAGACGGGAATCTCGACGATGCGCGTGGCAACCGAACCGCGGCATTCGAACCCATCGAGCACCGCCCGGACCTGGCGTGCCGCGGCCTGGTAGGGCGTTTCGTCCTGCGTCGACAGGCACCGGATCGACTCTGGCCGGTAGTGAATCCCGACGGTGGTCATCGCGGACACGATGTCCGTCACGCCCGGGATGCCTGCTTCGCGCAACGCGGCCGCGGCGGCCGCCGACCACCGGCTGCTGGCGCCGGGACCAACCGGGCCAAGCTCCACCACAAGACAGCTGTCGCCCGCAGGTGCCATTCGCCAAGGCCCCTCTTTTTCGGAGAGCGTTTGCTGGCCGCTCATGACGCGGCTTTCGGCAAGACGCTATCACCCGCAAGCTCGCTCATGCCGGCGAGCAGCGTCTGCTTTTCCCGATCGACAAAATTCGTGTCTACCGTGCCGGCCTGGAAGGCGGCATGCCGGATGACTTGCTGCAGGAAGCTTGTGTTGTGGCGAATGCCCGCTATGTCGATGCCCCGCAGGGCCGCGTCCATCCGCTGCAGTGCTTGGGCACGCGTGGGCGCCGCGGTGATGATCTTGGCGATCATCGGGTCGTAGAACGGACTGATCGAGTCCCCCTGGCGCACACCGGTGTCCACGCGCAGGCCATCGATGCCAGCGGGCAAGGCAAATCGTTCGAGCAGGCCAGGCGATGGAAGAAAGTTCTTCAACGGATTTTCGGCATACACCCGGCACTCGATCGCCGCGCCGTGACGGTGAATCGCCGCTTGTGGTGTGCGTTCCAGGGTTCCGGCGGCCAGGAGAATCTGATCGCGCACCAGGTCCCGGCCGGTCACGGCTTCGGTGACACCATGCTCAACCTGGATGCGGGTATTCATCTCGAGGAAATAGAAGGCTTGGCTCTGCGCGTCCAGGATGAACTCGACGGTCCCGGCTCCGCGGTAGCGCTGGCCCGCGGTCAGCGATACGGCGCAAGCGAGCATCCGCTCGAGTACGTCGGGTGCCAGGTTGGGCGCGGGGCTCTCTTCCACGATCTTCTGGAACCGTCGCTGCACCGAGCACTCGCGCTCGAAAAGGTGGACAGCGGTGCCGTCGCCGTATCCAAAGACCTGCACTTCGATGTGCCGGGCGCGCGGCACGAAGCGCTCCAGATAGATCGACGCGTCGCTGAAGGCCTTCAACGCTTGCGACTGGGTCGACGAAACGGCCGCCGCCAGGCCGTCGGGCGAGTCCACCCGTTTCATCCCGATGCCACCACCGCCACCGGCCGCCTTGACCAGCAAGGGGTAACCCACGCGCGCCCCCTCCAACGCCAACAGCTGCGCGCTTTCGCCAGGAAGAAATGCACGACTGCCTGGGAGAACCGGAACTGCGCACTGGTGAGCGATGCTTCGCGCCCGGTGTTTGTCGCCCATGTCCTCGATGGATTCGGGCGTGGGGCCGATCCATGCAATGCCATGGCGCTGCGCAGCCCTTGCGAAGGCGGTGTTTTCGGAAAGAAAGCCATAGCCCGGATGCACGCCCTGAGCCCCGTGCTGCAGGCCAGCCTGGAGAACCGCATCGACATTCAGATAGCTCTCGCTCGCAGCCGCCGGACCGACGCGAACCGCGAAGTCGGCCATTTCGCAGTGCAGCGCGTCGGCATCCGCGTCCGAATGGATTGCGATGGTCTGGATATCCAGCTCGCGCGCCGCCCGGATGATGCGGCAAGCGATTTCGCCGCGATTGGCGACCAAGATTCTCTTCATACTCTGGCTCCTGTTTCGGTGGGTCGAAACGGTGATCGGCTCACATGTGATCCGCAAGAGACCCCACGGTGCGGCGCCCCGGTGCACAGCAAGAACATCGCGGGAAGCCCGCGCTCATGCGTTGAAACCGCCTGGTGACACCTCGCATGTATTCGTCGTTTTTTCAGCGTTTCTTCTTACTGAAGCGACGAAGTTTATGAATGAAGAACATCAAAGAAAAACAATATAAATTCGTGCTTGGTACGGAAAATTTCGATGAATGGCCACTGGCGACAGGTGGAATTTCATCGATGAGTGATTGACCCGACGATCGATATTTGCGATGCTCTGCGGGTGATCAGCGAACTGAAAACCTTCATCGCGGTGTGCAAGCACGGCACCTTTGCCGCGGCCGGAGACCACATCGGACTGACCCAGTCCGCGGTGAGCAGCCAGATCAAGCGGCTCGAAGAGGCGTTGGGTTTCGCCTTGTTCGATCGCACCGGGCGCTCCGCCACCTTGAACGTCGCGGGTCAGACGACCTTGCCGCGTGTGGAGGAGATCTGTGCGTTGTTCGCAAAGCTGGGAGAGCTCCCCCAGGACAGTGCGACCAGTGGATTGCTGCGAATAGGTTCCATCGCCTCGGCGCAACCCACGTTGCTCGCGCGAGCGCTCGAGAGCCTGCGCAAAGCGTTTCCCCTTGTGCGCGTCCATGTGTCGCCCGGTGTATCGATGCGGCTGATGGATGACCTTGACGCCGGCAAGATCGATGCGGCGGTGATCATCCGCCCCCCTTTCGGCATGCCTTCCGATCTGACGTGGCAAGCGCTGATCCATGAGCCCTATGTGCTCGTCGTACCCAAGGCGATGCCCGCGACGAGGGACTGGCGCGCCATGATCCAGGAGCAACCGTTCCTGCGCTATGACAGGGCGTCATTCGGCGGGCGGATGGTCGAGGGATTTCTTCGCCGCGAGGGACTCTCGGTCAACGACGCGATCGAGGTCGATGAAATCCCGGGATTGATCCACCTTGCCTCCAAGGGTTTGGGTGTTGCGCTGGTTCCCTTGGTCGAGGCGCATCTCCCGCTGCCCGTGGGGGTGCGTGTCGTATCGCTGGGTGAGTTCACCTTCTACAGGGAGATCGGCCTGCTTCAACGCAAGCCCAGGGTCAGCCCGCCGATCGTGGGCCATTTTGCCCAGCACCTGCGCGATGCTGCCGAGGCGCGGCCTGGCAATCCGCTCGTGTCGAAACTTCGTCGTGCCGCTGCCGGGGGGCGGTCGCGCACGTCCTAGAGAGAGCTCTCGATTGCGCTAGCCGGCGAAGGCTGCTGGATGGCCCCCGCAAGCTTTTCGGAAGCGTTCAGAAAACCGCGCTTTTGCTCGATGCAATCGAGCCAGGCGCCCACGAAAGCATGGCCCGCACGGGAAAAGGCGTCGGCACTGCGGCGCATATCTTCCCGCAGAGTTCGCACATCGATTTTCAGGTGGCTGAGCTGGTAGGTGTTGCCTACCAACCATTCTTCAAATCGTTTGGGATCGGGCTCCAGGTGGAACTGCAACGCAAGCACGTGCTTGTCATAGCAAAACGCCTGATTCGCGCAGAACCGAGAGCTCGCCAGATGAGTCGCACCATGCGGAATCCCGAAAGTGTCCTGATGCCAGAACAGCACAGGGGCTGCAGCGGCCCGGTCCCGGATGATGGAGTTGGCGCCGTTCGTGGTCAGCACGAGGGGCCCGAAGCCGATTTCGGGCTGCGCCATCGATTTGACCTCGGCCCCCAGCACGCGCGCGAGCAGCTGGGCGCCCAGGCAGATGCCAAGGAGAGGCAGGCCGGCTTTCAGGCGGCGCTCGATCAGCTGGAGTTCGCTTTGCAGCGGCGGGAACGCGCCTTCGTCGTACGCCCCGTTGGGTCCCCCCAGCACGATCACGACATCAGCAGCATCGGCACGCCGATCCAGCGCACCGCCCAGCATCGCGTCGACATACACGACCTCATAGCCGCGTTGTTCGAGCGCGGCCGGAAAAGGCCGGCGTCCTGCCATCCCACGTGGCGCACGATGAATGCCGTCCGAGGCGCAGCAACGCCTTGCCTTGGCGAGATGGTTCGCATCAGCGCGCCTCGTAAGCCTCCAGCGGCTTGTCCGACGGGGCGGCCCACGCGGCCTTGGTCATCGCGTTCGCCGGCAATCCCACCTTCGAACCATTGGGAGGGATCGGCTGCATGAACCACTTGTCGTAGATGCGCGAAACCTCACCGCTTTTGGCCAGAGCCAGAATGCTGTCGTCGACGACCTTCTTGAATGCCGGATCACCCTTGCGGAACATGATCGCGATGGGCTCCACACTGAGAACCTGATCCAGCAGCTTGTACTTCTCGGGCTCCTTGCTCTTGGAGATCAGCGTGGCCAGGATCTGGCCGTCGGCGACGAATCCCTCTGCGCGACCCCCCTCAAGAAGCAGGAAGCCTTCGCTGTTGTCCTTGGACAGCACTTCGGAGACGCCGGCCACGCCGTCGCGCCCGAGCTTTCGCAGCGCCTGCACGGACGTGCTGCCGGTGGTGGCCGCGACTGTCTTGCCAGCCAGTTGCGCGGACGACGAGATGCCCGAGGTCGTCTTGACGGCGATGCGGATGCCTTCGACATACAGCGTGGGCGCGAATGCAACGTCCTTCTGCCGCGCGGCATTGTTGGTGGTGGTTCCGCACTCGATGTCCACCGTGCCGTTCTGGACGAGCGGAATGCGGTTCTGCGGCGTCACGAGCTGGTACTTCACATCCAGCTTCTCGAGCTGCGCCGCTTTCTTGATGTCGGCGATGACTCGCTCACAGATCTCGACATGAAAGCCTGTGTACTTTCCGGGCCCGAGCGTGAACGACATGGCGCCCGAGGCATCGCGCACGCCCATCGTGATGGAGCCGGACTCCTTGACTTTGCCCAACGTATCGGACTGGGCCGAAGCGGACGCGCAGGCGATCAGCATGGCAGCCAATGCCACGGACTTCATATTGCTCGTGATCATGATGATCCTTCAGCGTGCGAACAGCGAGCTCAGGTCCGCGAAGGACTTCATCTCGATGGCGTTGCCCGAGGGGTCGAGAAAGAACATCGTCGCCTGCTCGCCGGGCTCGCCCTTGAAGCGGATGTAGGGCTCGATCACGAACTCGGTCTTGCGCGCCACGAGCTTGTCGGCCATGGCCTGCCATTGGTCCATGGGCACGATCGCGCCGAAGTGCCGCACGGGCACGTTGTGGCCGTCGACGGCGCTGCTCTGGCGGTGGCCGCATTCGTCCGGCGCCAGGTGGGCCACGATCTGATGGCCGTAGAAATCGAAGTCGACCCATTCCGGCGCACTGCGGCCTTCCGGACAGCCGAGAAGTTCGCCGTAGAACGCTCGCGCTTCGGCGATGTCGCGCACGGGAAACGCCAGGTGGAATGGAATGCGGGTCGTTGCGGTGGACATGGAAATTTCCCCATCGGGAGAGTTGCAATGGGTGCAACTTTAGGGATGGGATCGAATTACCGAAAGTGATTTATTTCGCTGCTGAGCAACAAGAAAATCGATTGATTGGCAGGCTGGCGCGCGGTGGTCAGCAGGCTTGTGGCGAATCGCGCCGTGCCGTTCTTCGAAACCTCGCGAGCAGGATTTTTCTCGTTGCTGACCACGATTAAATATTGCGCAAGCAATGGAACCTTTTCCCTAGATTCGGTGCGTGACCAAAAACTAAGGAATCACGATGCGCACTTCGAACTTTGGATTGAGTAGCAGGCGTTCGCTTATCGCCTCGGCTCTTCTCGCAGGTCTGGCTGGTTGTGGCGGCGGCGGTGGCGGCGGGGGAGTCTCGCTTCCCCCGGCCGCGCAAACGCAGCCGCCAAGCAACCCTCCGGCCGCAGACGAGGAGCCTCGGCTGAAAGCCGGAGCTGTCTCCGCGCCTGACCAGTTTGGCGCACAGACTGCCAAATTGATACTGGACAGCGGCGGCAACGCCGTGGATGCCGGCGTCGCCGTGGCGTTTGCGCTGGCGGTGACCTTGCCAGGTGCAGGCAACATCGGCGGCGGCGGCTTCATGACGGTCTATATGGACGGCAAGCCCTACTTCCTCGACTACAGAGAAAAGGCCCCGGGCGCTGCGACACCCACGATGTACCTCGACGACAAGGGTGAGGTCATCCCGGGGCTGAGCTGGGATGGTTCGCTGTCTGCAGGCGTGCCAGGTACGGTCGCGGGAATGCAAGCAGTGCATCAGAAGTTCGGCAAGCTGAAGTGGAGCCAAGTGATGGCGCCAGCGATCAACTACGCGAGGAACGGTTTCGTCGCTTACACCACGGCCGAGGCGACCTCCACCGAGAGACGCATCAACTTCAACAACTATTTCGGCGGCAAGATGATCAAGGGCAGCTTGTTCAAGCAAGCGGAACTCGCCGATACCTTGCAGCGCATCAGCGACAACGGTGCAGACGAGTTCTACAAGGGGCGGACGGCGGACCTGCTCGTGGACCAGATGTCCCGAACCCGCGGCTTGATCTCGAAGGCGGATCTCGCGAACTACCAGGTTGTATGGCGGGATCCCGTCACCATCAACTGGCACGGACTCACGATCTAT
Organism: Variovorax sp. E3; assembly: GCF_016082275.1. Lineage (GTDB taxonomy): Bacteria > Pseudomonadota > Gammaproteobacteria > Burkholderiales > Burkholderiaceae_C > Variovorax. Next base: position 15,302 of record NZ_MOWM01000051.1, on the reverse strand, counting down.
ACATCTCCACCTCCAAGTTCCGGCGGCTTCGGCATTGGGCAGCTTTTGAAGATGAAGAGCTTTCTGGCTCCGCAGTTTGCCAACGCACCGCTGAACTCTGCGCAATATATTCATCTCACGGCGGAGATGGAAAAGCGCCTCTTTGCAGATCGGGCGCAGTACCTGGGCGACCCCGGCTTCTATAAGGTCCCCATCGCCGAACTGCTGGACGACAACTATCTTCGCGGTCGCGCCGCGGAGGTCAATCCGAACGTTCCGACGCCTTTGGCCGACGTGAAACCAGGTTTGGGATTCGACTATCCGGCAGCGGGTTCGGCCACCGAGAAGCCGGAGACGACGCACTTCTCCATCGTGGACAAATGGGGCAACGCCGTGTCCAACACCTACACGCTCAATGGCGAGTATGGAAGCGGCATCGTCGTCGAAGGCGCCGGCTTCCTCTTGAACAACGAGATGGATGATTTCTCCGCCAAGCCCGGGGTGCCGAATCAGTATGGCGTGGTGGGAGCCGATGCAAACTCGATACAGCCCGGCAAGCGACCGCTTTCATCCATGAGTCCAACGATTGCGACGAAAGACGGGAGTGTGGCTTGGTGCTGGGAACGCCGGGGGGTTCGCGAATCTTCACGAGCGTCTATCAGGTTCTCGTGGACGTGTTCGACTATGGATTGCCCTTGGCTGTGGCACAAGCCAAACCACGCTTTCACCATCAGCTGCTGCCGGACAACGTCATCTTCTACGAGGCCAGCAAGTTCCCGGATTCGGTGAAAACCGACCTCGTCAGTCGAGGCTGGATCTTGCAGGACGGCGTGGGCGGCGGGCTGAATATCGAAGCGATTCAGATCGTGGACAAGATGCCGGTGGCGGTGACCGACCCCCGCAGTTCGGACGGGCGTGCGCTGGTCATCCCTCCAGTCCTGCATTGACTCGAATGGCGAAGAAGCGCGTGGGCTGATCCCACGCGGCAATCGGATGCCTCGACCGTTCCAGCATTCGTGGAAGTTCTTGCTGGAATCGATCGAGGCTTCGGAGACATTCGGCCGAAGCCAAATGCCTATTGCTTCAGGCTGTAGGCGATCGCCAAGGCTGCACGCGATACGTACGGCTCTTCTCAGAAGCATATGACGAACTGCCGGGTGCTCCAGGCCTCTGCGAGCGGCACGATTCGCAGTGCCAGCGAGCCCGCCAAAGGTTCCACAACCTCGCGCGGCAGCACGCTGACACCGAGACCTGCCGCCACCACGCCCGCCACGCCATTGAAGCTTTGAAGCTCGACCCGGGGGACCATCGGCATGCCGGTGGCTCCCGCGTGTTGTCTCAACCTGGTTTCCATCATGCTTCCCGGCATCGCACTGACATAGTCGTACGCGAGCACCTCGACAAACCGAACGGATTTGCGCCGTGCCAACGGGTGGTCACGTGGAACGATAGCGCATGCATGATCGCAACGGTAGGGCTGCGTTGTTGATCCAGTCAGATCCGCCGCGTCCCAGCAGATGGCAAGATCGGCGCTGCCTTCGCGCACCTGTTTCACCATTTCCTCCGACGAGGCCTCCTTCAGGCTCACCCTGATGGAGCGGTGTTTTCTCAGTACCGTGACCATATCGGCCAGGAGGGAACTGCAAAGCGCTGCCAAGCTCGCAACGATGCGCACGCTTCCCTCTCCGCCGCTTGCGGGCGACCCGGGCAAGGGCGTAGCCGTATCCGACTTGCCCGAGAAAGTGGGGATCGACATCGCCTATGGCGGGTGTTGCACCGGTGGCAAGCTCGAGGACATCGAGGCCTACTACGAGACCCTGAAGTCGGGCGCCGACCATGGGCTGCAACTGGCGCCGGGCGTGAGTTCTTCCTTCAATTCGGCAGCCAGGACGTGCGTGAGCGCAGTGACAGCTCAGGAATGCCGAAGTCTTTCGGCAGATGAGCGTTCAGCTCGTCGAGCTGTAGCAGATGCGGCTGGGTGCTGACCACTCATCCACGCGACGGAATGAAATTGTTGGTAAATAAAATGCGTCCTCAGGACGCATTTTATTTACAACATAAGACACTCCCAAACATGGGGGATTTGAATTTTCGCATCACTGTATATAATCCACGTCCTGAGGACGTGGATTATATACAGTGAAAGAACAGAAAGCGTCACCCGAGGCCTTGAGTGCCCTCATCAGACCCATCCAAGAGCGACTAGGCTCGTGGGAGCGGCCGGTCGTGACGGGGTACGAACTGGGCGTGTTGACCGCGACTCACTCAGCGGACCGGTCAATTTCACTGTCTTTATACACAGATGTTGTTCGCTTGCTGTTGTCGTTCAGCTTGATTTCACCTGCCAAAGAATTCAAGGCCGGTACGGTCTTTCATCTCTTCGGCCGAAACAGGCCGCTGCCGATGGAAGTGGCCTGCTCGGTCGACCCATTCGCGTACGTCAGTCATCTGAGTGCCATGGAATACCACGGTATCTCCGACCGGTTTTCCAAGATCCTTTACTTGTCCACGCCACCTGATCGGGAGTGGAAAGAGCAAGCGGCTGCGCGTATGGGCAAGGACCTCCAGCAGCGCATGGACGGCTACCTCGCGACGAAGGCGCCGGCATTGAGGTTCCAGAAGTACGAACGCATCGATGGAACGCGAGTGGAGATGATGCGTCGCTCGCATCGTGGTGCCTTCAAGACCATCAGGTCCCCGTCCATTCGTGTCGCCATGCTGGGACGAACCTTCTTGGACATGCTCCGCGAACCGGAGCTGTGTGGCGGGATGCAGCACGTCGTCGATACCTACCGGCAGTATGCGGCCAAGTATCTCAAGCTCATCCTTGACGAAGTCGGCCACCACGGAACATTGATCGAGCAAGCCCGGGCGGGCTACTTGCTGGAAGAGGTGTGTGGTCTGTCCGACCAGCGGGTCAACGCGTGGGCATCCAAGGTCCAGCGAGGAGGCTCCCGCAAGTTGGATCCGCAAGTGGAATACGCACCGTTTTTCTCGGAACGGTGGGCACTGTCGATCAATGTCCCATCATTGGATGGGTCGCAAGTCGACGAGGGTGAGTGATGAATGAAGTGGGAATCGATGCATGGGTCGCACAAGCTCCTGCCGGGCAGCAGAGCTTCAGGGAAGCGGTGCATACCATCCTCGACGGCATTGGCCATTCCCAGAGTTTGAGTGCCAAGATGGTGATGAAGGGCGGGTTGCTGCTGGCCATACGCTACGACAGCACTCGCTTCACCCGGGACCTGGACTTTTCCACCAAGGACAAGTACACGACAGAAAGTGCCGATGTGGTCTTGGCAGAGCTGCGGGAGGGACTTGTCACGGCAGAAGATCGACTTCCCTATGCCACGGCGTGCCGTCTGCAGTCCTACAAGGTCCAGCCCAAAGGCGAGAACAGGACCCACCAAAGTCTGGCTCTGAAGATCGGGTTCGCGAACCGCGGCAATGCCGCGGCGATGGCTCGCTTGGAGGCTGGGACTTCCGCGCAGGTCGTGGAAATCGACTACAGCTTCAATGAGGCTGTTTTCGATGTGGAGGTGTTGGCGTTGGATGGCGGTGCAACCATCCATTCCTACACTCTGAACAATGTGCTGGCGGAGAAGATGCGCTCGCTGCTTCAGCAGCCCATTCGAAAGAGAAACCGCCGGCAAGATGTCTACGACATCTGGCTGCTGCTGGAATCAGGGCCTGCTCTCATCGCCGATGAACTGGCCAAGATTCATGAGATCTTGGTGGCTTCTTGCGGTTCCAAAGGCATCGTCCCTGACGTCAGTTCCATGGACTCGGACGAAGTCGTCTCCATGGCGCGCGCTGGCTACCAGGACTTGGCCGCGGACGTGGACGGCGACCTCCCGCCATTCGACGAGGCAATGGGCCGAGTCGCCGGGCTGTATGACTCTTTGCCGTGGTGACCGGCGGCGTTAGCTGTGTGGTGTCAACAACTGCTTTCGAGGCATCTTGCCCAAGGAGGAGAAATGTTGTCATTCGTCCGGCGTCTTTTCGATCGGAGGCCCAGCGCCGGCCAAGTCGCTGACCTGCTCGTGCGGCAACTCCAGAGAGTTCTTCCGGGTGATCGGCTTCGATCTGCTGTTGTGGGCGTGCTCGGCGTGGAGGAGGGCGGCGCGCCACATGGCTCGCGCGGCTTCGGCGACGCTCAGGAGTAAATCGCAACTGGATCTGCCCGGCGGGCAGGTCTATCGGACTCCTGGAATCCCCGGTCTTTCGCTACCGGCACAATGCGCCCATGCCAAACATCGCATCCACCCTCAAAGCTGAAATTTCCCGCGTCGCTCGCAAGGAGGTTCGCTCCGAAATCGAGACGCTCAAGAAGGCTTCAGCCTCATACCGGGCGTCGATCGCAGAGCTTCGACGGCAATTGGCCACCGTCGAGAAGGAACTGCGCAGCGTAACCAAAGGCACGAGACGCGCAGAGCAAATGGAGCAGCCGGAAAAAGAGGGTACGAAGCGCCGCTTCAGTGCGGCAAGATTGGCCGCGCATCGCGCAAAGGTGGGCATTTCCGCGGCGAACTATGGGCAGTTGGTCGGGGTCTCGGGTCAGACGATCTATCACTGGGAGCAAGGCAAGGCCCGTCCACGCGCTGTGCAACTCGAGCGCCTGGCTGCAGTGCGCGGTTGGGACGCCCGGGAGATCGCAGCCCGCATGGCGGCCTGAAAGTCGGCCGGCCGCTCGGCTCCGAGATGCCCCGCGATAGCGGGGCATTTTCATTGGGGCGCGGATAAAAACTTGGGCTGGTTTTCCTCCGCAAGTCCGAGACCCTCTCGGTATCCGATGGGGCAGTGAGAGCCCCGGGGAGATCTTGATCCGCCGTTCGTTGTACCAACGGATGTAGGAGCCCACGGCCTGTATGAACTGCTCGCGGTTGTGGACTGCCAATTGCGAGGATGGAACAGTTCGCCCGGATTCTCGCGTTTGGTGGCCCCGCCGTTCGCCAGCACAATCCCGGCACCCCTCGGCCAAAGCAGGGCCGGCCCATCCGATCCACAGGAGAAACTTTGACGCGCCGCATCGATGCTTACAGCCTGCGACTCTTCGTCTCGGTCGCGCGCGCCGGCTCCATCGTGCGGGGCGCGGCGCTGGAAAGCATCGCACCCTCGGCATTGAGCCGGCGCCTCGCCGACCTCGAGCACGCCTTCGGCACGACGCTGCTGGTGCGCTCGCCGCGCGGCATCGAACTCACCGACGCAGGGCGCCTGGTGCTGGCACGAGGCGAGCAGATCGATGACGACTTGCAGGCCCTGGTGCGCGAAGTACAGGCCGAAGGCGACGCGGTGCGCGGAACGGTGCGGCTGCACGCCAACATGTCGGCCGTCATCGGCTTCCTGCCGGAGCGGCTGCGCGCCTTCATGGCGGCGTACCCACAGGTCGCGATCTCGCTGCAGGAGCAGGACACGCGCGATGTCGTGCGCGCTTGCCTTGACGACCGCGCCGACGTCGGCGTAGGTGTCGACCAGCCGTTGCCGTCGGGGCTCGAGTCGTGGCCCTTCGCGATCGACCCGTTGCAGGTCGTGATGCCGGCCGCCCACTTCCTGGCGCGGTTCGAATCGCTGACGTTTGCCCAGGTGCTGGAACATCCGCTGATCGGCGTTCACCACGGCGGCGCACTCGACAGTTCGCTGCACGAGCGCGCCGCTGCGCTGCACCGGCCGTTCGCGCCTACCGTGTGGGTCAGCAGCTTCGATGCGGTGTGCCGAATGGTGGAGGCCGGACTTGGCGTTGCCGTAATCCCGCAAAGCGCGGCGGCTGCCTACGCCGGCAGTCCGCGCTTTTCGCGTCGCCCATTGGCCGAGGCGTGGGCGGTGCGTTCGCTTCACATGTTCGCGCTGCGAAAATCGCCGCGGCTGCGCGCCGTGTCGGCCCTGATCGAGGCGCTGCGGGGGTAAATCCGGATCTCGCTTCTTGCGAGAGCCCCTCTGCCGCATCGGCACTTTCCGGCACGCCAAGCGGCTGCGAAGATTCGGCATGCCAGCCACTTCGCCAGCCAGCGCATCGACACTCTCGTTCGCGCCCGCAGTACTCTTCCTCAGTTGCTCAGCCGACATCGTGGCGCGCAGCCTGCTCGGCGAAAGCATCGCGCTCGATGCCGCGCTTGCGCTGCGCGACGATGTCTCGACCGACGAGATCACGCCGCTACCGATCCTCACGCACTACGACGACAAGCTCGGGCGCTATCCGTACACCGGCTTTCGGGCCGGCGACCGCACGCCGATCGGCGCCGACGCGATCCGCTTGCGCGGGGTCGAGGTCGTCGTTGCGGGCAAGCGCTACGGCAAGGGTTCTTCGCGCGAGCACAGCCCGGCGGCCGAGAAGCTCGCGGGCGTTCGGCTGGTGATCGCGCAGAGCTTCGAGCGCATCTATCGGCAGAACGCCGACAACATCGGCTTGTTCACATCCACCGACTTCGGCCTGGTCGCGCGCATCCAGGCCGGCGAGGCGATTGCGGTCGACGAGCTTGTGGCCGGCCGCGACGCCCTGGCTGCCGCGATCCTGAAAAGCGGCGGTTTGCTGCGCTTCGGGCAGCGGTTCATGCGCGACATCGCGGTCGCACCGCACGCGCAAAACGACGGCCCGCAAACGCTGTTCGAGAAGATCGTGGCGCGCCATGCGCTCGTCACCGAACTGACTGACGCCCACCCGGCCCCCGGTGCCGGCGCGTTCGTGCGGGCCGACCGGCGCGTCATCCACGAGTACTACACCGGCATGGCGGCGCACATGCTGCATGCCACGTTCGGCGCGCCGCTCGTGCTGCACGACCCGGCATCGATCCTGGTGTTCGAGGATCACACCTCCTATGTCGACGAGAGCCCGGCGCACATGCGCGGCGGACTGGTGCCGAACGTGCACCGCATGGTCCAGGCGCAGCGCGACTTCGCCGCCGCCTATGGCCTGCGCTCGCACCGCACGTTGACCGAAGCCGAGGCTGCGGCGGGCGACGGCGGCAACGTGGCGGGCATCTCGCATGCCATGGTGGCCGAGCACTACGCATTGCCGGGCCAACTGGTCGTGGGCACCGATTCGCACACCCCGCACAGCGGTGCGCTTGGCTGCGTCGCGTTCGGCGTCGGCACCACCGACATGGCCAACGCCTTCGTCACGGGCGCGGTGCGGCTCACCGTTCCGCAGTCGCTGCGCATCGTGCTCGACGGCGCCATGCCGCCTGGCGTGACGGCCAAGGACATCGTGCTGCACCTGCTGGCCGAGCCGTTCATTCGTGCGGGTGGGGGCGTGGGCAAGGTGTTCGAGTTCTGCGGCGCGGCGATCGGCGGCCTCTCGACCGACGAGCGCGCCACGCTCACCAACATGACGGCCGAGCTCGGCGGCTTCACGGGCATCGTCGCGCCCGACGCGGAGACGCTTCGCTTCCTGCGCGAACGGCGCGGCATCGACTTCACGCTCGAGCCGTGGATGGCCAGCGACGAAGGCGCCGCCTACGCGGCCACGCTGCATGTCGATTGCGCCGCGGTGCCGCCCATGGTGGCGCGCCCCGGCGACCCCGGCAACGGCATGCCGCTGGCCGAAGTCGGCGAACCGGTGCGCGTGGACATCGCCTACGGCGGCTCCTGCACCGCGGGCAAGCGGGAAGATTTCGATCACTACCATGCCGTGCTGCGCTGGGCCGCCGATCGTGGCCTGCGCGTTGCACCGGGCGTGCAGCTGTTCCTGCAGTTCGGCACGACGGCCGTGCGCGACCACTGCATCGCACAGGGCTACATGGACGCGTTCGAAAAGGTCGGGGCCCGCGTGCTGCAGCCGTCCTGCGGTGCCTGCGGAAACTGCGGGCCGGGCGGCTCGATCCGCGCCGACCAGGTCACGGTAAGCGCCATCAACCGCAACTTTCCCGGCCGCGGCGGTCCGGGCCGGGTTTGGCTCGCAAGCCCGCCGACCGTCGCCGCCAGCGCCATCGCCGGCGAGCTCGTGTCCTTCGAGGCCCTGCGGCAGCGGCACGCCTGAATTCCACCCACAAGAAGGAGACAAACCCATGACCCCCCGCACCACCACCCGCCGCGCCGCGCTCGCCGCATTGCTTTCGCTCGGCTGTCTTGGCGCGCATGCGCAGTCCGATAAGCCGCTGCGCATGATCGTCCCGCTTGCCGCGGGCTCCACCGTCGACGCGGTGGCGCGCGCATTGCACCGGGCTTCGGCAAGGCCACCGGCCATCCTGTCGTGGTCGAGAACTTCGTAGGTGCCGGCGGCATTCCCGGCACCAGCCAAGTCGTGAAGGCACCCAAGGACGGGCTCACGCTCGGCATGATTTCGTCGAATCACGTCATCAACCCCGGCATCTACAAGACCATTCCCTACGACAGCCTGAAGGACATCACGCCGATCGCGGTGCTCGCCACCGTGCCGCTGGTCCTGGTGGTCAACCCGAAGCTGCCGGTGAAGGACGTGAAGGAACTGCTGGCCTATGCCAAGGCCAACCCCGGCAAGCTCAACTACGGTTCCGCCGGGAACGGCAGCACGCTGCATCTTGCGGGCGAACTGCTCATCAGCGAGACGGGCATCGACATGAAACACGTGCCCTATCGCGGCACCGGCCCGCTGATCACCGACCTCATCGGCGGGCAGGTGCAGTTGGGCTTCGTGTCGATCTCGCAGGTCGGCCCGCAAGTCAAGGGCGGCGCGCTGCGCGCGCTGGCGGTGTCGACGCCCGCACGCTCGGCCGCGTTGCCCGACGTGCCGACCGTGGCCGAAGCCGGCGTGCCGAAATACAGCTTCGATGCCTGGATTGCGCTCATCGGCCCCGGTGGGCTGTCGAAGGCGGTGGTGGATGCCGACTACGTCGCCGTCAAGGCGGCGCTGGCTTCGGCCGAAGCCCAGGCGGCATTCGCGGCGCAGGGGCTGACCCTGCTCGACACGGGCCCCGACCGGGCGCCCGCGTTCTTCCAGTCCGAGATGGCAAAACACCAGAAGCTGGTGAAGCAATCCGGCGCAACGCTGGACTGACATGCCAAGCGAGCTGTCATGCAATCCGGGCGCGCCGTGCAGCACGGCAGACCTGTGCGACGGGCTGGGCGCCGCGGTACAGGTGTGCTCGGCACCGCTGCAGTCGTTCGGAAAGCGCCGCGCGGCGTACGGGCCCGTCGCATGCGTGCGTGTCTTCGAGGACGCCGCGCTGCTGCGCAACGTGCTGCGCGAGCCTGGCGAGGGCCGCTTGCTTGTCGTTGACGGGGGCGGCTCGTGCCGGGTCGCATTGCTCGGCGAGAAGATGGCGAACCTGGGAATGGCCAACGGATGGGCTGGCGTCGTCATCAACGGGGCGGTGCGCGATGTCGAGATGCTGGGCGGCATCGATTTCGCCGTCTTCGCGCTAGCGAGTGCGCCACCGCGCGGGCGCGATGCCGGCGCCGGCGAGTCCGGTGTTCCCTTGAGTTTCGGAGGAGTTCGGTTCGAGCCGGGCGACCTTCTTTGCGCAGACCTCGATGGCGTGGTCGTGGTCGAAAGAGCTTCACTCAGGGCTTTGGCCATCGAGAATTCCGGGCAGCGCGGCGCCATGGCACGCCGCATCCTGATCGAGCCGGGCCGGCCCATGCAGAACGGCTGTATCGAGGGCCTCAACGGAAGTTCTGGAACGAGTGCAACGAGCAATGGCTGAGACGCCGCAGCCGGCCAGGAAGGCACCACGGCTTGCAGCTCGGTCCAGCTCAAATACCACCGAGGTCAGCCCATCTTGACACCCCTGACTTCCCCTTTCGTGAATGGCAAGGCAAGAGGGGCAGGTCAACGGGGGCCGTGGTCTTGTTGCGAAGTGTGAGAAATCCTGCCGCTGCGCCGTCAAGTACCAGCGGGTCGCGGGCTGGTTCGGGCGCCGAGCCGGCGCTCTCGCCAAAGCACCAGGCCATCGCGCCCATCTCCGCCGCGGCGGCGGTGGGCGACATCCCCAAGCTCAATCAAGCGTTGAACCAGGGGCCTGGACGCAGGGCTTGCGCTCAGCGAGACGAAGGAAACCCTGGTGCAGATGTATGCCTACACCGGATTTCCGCGAAGCCTCAATGCGCTCGGCGAACCGATGAAGGTCGTGGACGCGCGCAAGCAGCGCGGCGTGCAGGATGTCCTCGGCCGTGAAGCAGGGCCCGTTGCGCGAGGGCAAGAGCTGCTCGAGCTCGGAGCCGCGAACCAGACGAAGCTGTTCGGCGCCATGTTCGCGCGACAACCTCGACTGGCAGAGCCGGGAACTCGCCACGATGGCGCACTTCAGGATGCGATCCCCACGCCGGCATCCACGCACGGCGCACCTTTCCTGGTGGCGCTGGCGGCTGACCCCACCCTGGTCCGAACGGCTTTTCACCCGGACCGTTCTCGCTACGCGCGGTGGCGAATGGCCTCGATCACCACCCTCATCGCGCGCGAGGAGTTGCGGTGGCTCGGATAGTACGCATGCAGGCCAGGGAACGGCGGGCAGCAATCTTCCATGACGTGCCGCAGCTTCCCTGCGTCCACGTACGGCTGCGCCATCTCGACGGGCAGGAACGCCAGGCCATACCCGCTCAGCGCGGCGTTGAGCATCTGGTACGCACCGTTGAAGATGACCTGCCCCTCGACCTTCACCTGCACGTCCTTGCCCCTGTCGCGCAACTCCCATGCGTAGAGCCCTCCGCCACTCAGGCGCAGCACGATGCAACGGTGCCGCGACAGGTCCTGCACGGTCGCCGGCATCGGCTGGGCGTCCAGGTAAGCCGGGGCGCCAACGATCGTCATGCGGATGTCGGGCGTCAGGCGCACCGCCACCATGTCCTGCTGCACCTGGTTGCCGTAACGCACGCCGATGTCGAACCGGTCGGCCGCCACATCGACCATCCGGTAGTCGGAGTTCAGTTCCACGTTCACGTCCGGGTACCGGTCCAGCACTTTCGCCAGACGCGGCCACAGCACGTTGTCGATCACGTGGTCGATGGCCGTGATCCGGATCGTGCCGATCGGCTTGTCGCCCAGGTCGCTGACCGCGGCGATCTCCGCTTCGATCTCCTCCAGGCGCGGGCCGACCGTCTGCATCAGCCGTTCGCCCGCTTCAGTAGGCGAGACGCTGCGTGTCGTGCGCGTCAACAGCCGGACCCCCAGTCGTGCTTCCAGGTCGCGCACGGTGTGGCTCAACGCCGACTGCGAAATACCGAGCTTGGCCGCGGCGCGCGTGAAGCTGCGCTCGCGTGCGACAGCGAGAAAAGCAACGATGTCGGTGATGTTGTCGCGTGCCATGGAAGGTCCCTTGCCGATCGGTAGCCGATTCTAGATTTGCGCTCCGGGAGCGCCGGCATTCAGTCCTGGGACCCATAAGTCCATGCGGCGATGGACGTCTAGTCGCGACGAGTCAACGCCGCCAAACTTGGTCCATCCCATTTGAACTCGCATCGTCGGAGATCCCTTGAAGACACACCATCCCATCGCATCCCTGCCGCACGGCACCGCCACAACCGAGCCGGACCGTCGCGACTTCCTTCAGAAGTCCGTGGCCGGGATGACGCTTCTTGCCGCGGCCGGCCCGGTGGCGTTCGCAGCCGATACGGCCTTCACCACCGACCTCTCGAAGGGCGCTGACAACTTCTACCGCAGCGACAAGGTCATCTCGAAGGCCGTCGCGTTCGAGAACCAGTACGGCATGCGCGTAGCCGGCAACCTCTTCACGCCCAAGTCATTCGACCGCAAGGCCAAGGCCCCCGCCATCGTGGTGGGACACCCCATGGGCGCGGTCAAGGAGCAGAGTGCCAACCTGTATGCCACCAAGATGGCGGAACAGGGCTTCGTGACGATGTCGCTGGACCTCGCGTTCTGGGGTGGCAGCGAGGGTCAGCCGCGCAATGCGGTGTCGCCCGACATGTACGCCGAGAGCTTCAGCGCCGCGGTCGATTTCCTCGGCAGCCAGGCGTTCGTCGACAAGAACCGGATCGGCGCCATCGGCGTATGCGGCAGCGGCAGCTTCGTCATCAGTGCGGCGAAGATCGATCCGCGCATGAAGGCCATCGCCACGGTGAGCATGTACGACATGGGCGCCGCGAACCGCGACGCGCTCAACCACTCCCAGACCGTCGAGCAGCGCAAGCAGATCATCGCTGCCGCCGCCGAACAGCGTCAGGTCGAGTTCAACGGCGGTGCCGTCCAATACACCGGCGGAACGGTGCTCAAGCTGGCGGCCGACACGCATCCCATCCAGCGCGAGTTCTTTGATTTCTATCGCACGCCGCGCGGTGAATTCACGCCAAAGGGCGCCTCGGCGCTGACCACCACGCAGCCGACCTTGACCAGCAACGTCAAGTTCATGAACTTCTACCCGTTCAACGACATCGAGACGATCTCGCCGAGGCCGTTGCTTTTCATCACCGGTGACCAGGCGCATTCCAGGGAGTTCAGCGAAGACGCCTACAAGCGCGCTGCCGTGCCGAAGGAGCTGTACGTCGTTGCGGGCGCCGGCCATGTGGACCTGTACGACCGCGTGGCGCTGATCCCGTTCGACAAGCTCACGTCCTTCTTCAACCAACACCTCGTGGCTGCGAGCGCCTGATGACGGCGCGGACCATCGGCGGCCCGAGCGCAAGCGCCGCCTTCGACGAACGAAACGGATCGCAGCCCGCCCATTGGGGCGGCGTCTTCGCCATGACGCTTTGCGTCTTCGCGCTGATCGCCTCGGAGTTCATGCCCGTCAGTCTGCTGACGCCGTTGGCCTTCGACCTCCACGTCACTGAAGGCATGGCCGGACAGGGCATCGCGATCTCCGGTGCTTGTGCAGTGCTCACGAGTCTGTCGATCTCGACCGTCGCCCGCAAGATCAATCGCAAAACGCTGTTGCTTTCTCTGACAGCCCTGATGTGCCTGTCCGGCGCCATCGTCGGGGTCGCCCCGAACTACCTGACGTACATGGCGGGCCGGGCGCTCATCGGCATCGTCGTCGGCGGGTTCTGGTCCATGTTGGCCGCAACTGCCATGCAGCTGGTAGCGCCTTCGAAAGTACCGCGCGCACTCGCACTCTTCAACGGCGGCAATGCGCTTGCCACCGTCGTGGCGGCCCCGATCGGGAGCTGCCTGGGTTCAACGGTGGGTTGGCGCGGCGCCTTTTTCTGCCTTGTGCCGATCGCGCTGATTGCATTTGCGTGGCAATGGATCAGCCTTCCCTCCATGCCGGCGCAGCAGCGCGCTGCGGGTTCCGGCAGCGTCTTCAGACTTCTCGGGAATCGACGGGTCAGGCTTGGCATGCTGGGGGTCGGCCTTTTCTTCATGGGTCAGTTCGCGCTGTTCACCTACCTTCGGCCGTTCCTGGAGACCGTGACGCGCGCCGGCGCTTCCTCCTTGTCGCTCATCCTGCTGGCGATCGGAATCTCGGGTTTCGTCGGCGCCACCGTGATCGGGTGGTTCCTCAGGAAAGGGGTGTATCTCATGTTGGCGATCATCCCCGTCCTGATGGCGGTGATCGCCGTGGCGCTGATGATGGGCGGGGAGTCGGCGGCCGTCACCACGGTGTTGTTGAGCGCCTGGGGTTTGCTGGCGACGGGCGCTCCCGTCGGCTGGTGGATGTGGATCGCGCAAACGCTGCCCGCCGATGCGGAAGCCGGGGGAGGGCTCATGGTCGCCGTCGTGCAGCTGTGCATCGCGCTGGGCTCGACCCTGGGCGGCGTTCTGTTCGACCGCAGCGGCTACCAGAGCACCTTCGCGTTCAGCGCCGCCTTGTTGCTGCTCGGCGCGTTCATGGTGTTCCTGACGGCGCGTGCAGACGGGGGCGAATCGACATGAACGTAGCGCAGGACCCGCCGGCCATGCGTTTGGCCGCTTTTCGAACTTCGTGTCTGCGTCTCGCGGGCTTGTTCATCGGCATGGCAGCACTCGACGCAGTCATGCGGATGAGCAGCCGGTATCCGCGGCACGCGTCGTCGCAGCCGCGGAGGCCGGTGCGGCCACCGACAAGGCCCGGGAGAGAGGTATGTGGATGACCGCTGGCGGGCGACGCTTTGCCGTCACCCTGGCCGACACCGAGGCTGCACGGGCGTTCGTCGCGCGACTGCCACTGACGCTCGACATGACCGATTTGAACGGCAATGAAAAGAAATTCGACCTGCCAAAGAATCTGCCAGCCCACCCGATTCGTCCGGGAACGATACGTAGCGGCGACCTCATGCTGTGGGGCGACAACACCGTGGTCGTGTTCTACATGACCTTCGACTCGCCCTATTCGTACACGCGTCTGGGGCAGGTGAGCGATCCCGCAGGCCTCGCGCAGGCGCTCGGCCGCGGCGGCCTGCGGGTTCAGTTCTCGGCGCGGCCATGACCCCACAACCCAACGGAGCAAAGTCCATGTCCCACGAAACCAGAGATGACCTTCCTGCCGAACTCGGCGCCGACGAAGCCGCCCTTCTGCGGGAAACGCCGGCGCTCGACGAAGTGGGGCAGGCGCGACGCACGTTCGAGATCGACCACCGCTTCGGGCGCATCATGAATGCCAACCTGCAGCACTACCATGTGCCCGTGAACGCCGACATTCATTCCATCGAAACCATCTTCGTCGAGGAAGACGACACCATCGTCAATCCCCTGGGTGTGAAGGGCATGGGCGAGCTCGGCATGGTGGGGATCCCGGCGGCGATCGCCAACGCGATCTTCCATGCGACCGGCAAGCGCGTGCGCGACCTGCCAATTTCGCCTGAGAAACTCATGTGACGGCCCGTCGAGCGCGTGCGTAGTCGACTGCGCAAGATCATCCAGGGCCGCGGGCACCCGCGCGATCCGGCGGCCCGCGGTTAAGATTTCAGCCCCATCCAGACAGCAAAGAGATCCCGTGCCGCCTATCGTCTCGGTCAATCAGCTTTCCAAGACCTACGCGTCCGGATTTCAAGCGCTCAATCGCATCGACCTGGACATCCACCGGGGGGAGATATTCGCATTGCTCGGGCCCAATGGGGCGGGCAAGACGACGCTGATCAGCATCATCTGCGGCATCGTCAACCCCAGCGAAGGCACGGTGCTGGCCGATGGACACGACATCGTCACCGACTTCCGGGCCGCACGCACGAAGATCGGCCTGGTGCCCCAGGAATTGGCCACCGACGCCTTTGAAACCGTATGGGGCACGGTGAGCTTCAGCCGCGGCCTGTTCGGCCTGCCGCCGAGCCCGGCCCATATCGAGAAGGTGCTGCGCGACCTGTCCCTGTGGGACAAGAAAGACAGCAAGATTATGGCGCTTTCGGGCGGCATGAAGCGCCGCGTGATGATCGCCAAGGCGCTGTCGCATGAACCCCGGATTCTTTTTCTCGACGAGCCCACCGCCGGCGTTGACGTGGAGTTGCGCCGCGGCATGTGGGACATGGTGCGCAAGCTGCGGGAG
>NZ_MOWM01000050.1 GCF_016082275.1 Variovorax sp. E3 | reverse complement strand
GGCCCCGCCGCGCACGCCGTGCGCGACTGGCTGCTGAAGCTCGAGGCGCAGCGCTACGCACCGGCCACGCCGGGCTCCCTGTCCGCGCTGCGCGCCGAGTTCCGCCGCCTCGCATGGCCCGCCGCCAAGCCGCGCGGCTGAAACCACATGTGTCCCCGGGAAAGGCCCGAGCGGGCGGACGGCACAATGGGCCCATGCGATTTTTCTTCCCACGCCATCCCGCGCCGCCGCGGCAGCCGCCCTTCTCGCCGCCTGCTGCGCCTGGTCCACGGGGGCTGTAGCACAGAAGTCTTCCAATGCACGCGGCGCGGCGGTCACGCCGGTGCGCGGCAGCGTGCCCTACGCCACGCGCGACGACGCCATGCAGTTCGCCGACGACGTGGCCGCGCGCCGCGGCCTCGACCGCGAATGGGTGCGCGCCACCATCGGCGCCGCGCGCTTCCTGCCCAACGTGCCGCGGCTCATGCTGCCGGGCCCGGTCGGCACCGTGAAGAACTGGCAGACCTACCGCAGCCGCTTCATCGACCCCGTGCGCATCGCGGCCGGCGTGCGCTTCTGGCGCGCCAATGCCGACACGCTGGCACGCGCCGAGCAGGTGTACGGCGTGCCGGCGGAAATCATCGTCGGCATCATCGGCGTGGAGACCATCTACGGCCGCAACATGGGCAACTTCCGCGTGATCGACGCGCTGGCCACGCTCTCGTTCGACTTCCCCCAGGGCCACCCGCGCGCGGCCGAGCGCCAGGCCTTCTTTCGGGGCGAGCTCGAGAGCTTCCTGAGCATCGAGAGCCGCACCGCCGACGACCCGCTCACGCCGCTGGGCAGCTATGCCGGCGCCATGGGCATGCCGCAGTTCATGCCCAGCAGCATGGCCAAGTACGCGGTCGACTTCGACGGCGACGGCCGCATCGACCTCGTCAACAACCCGGCCGACGTGATCGGCTCGGTGGCCAACTACTTCAAGGCCTTCGGTTGGCAACCGGGCGTGCCCGCCATCTACCCCGTCCATTTCGAGGAAGCCCGGCTGCAGAAGGCGATCTTGCTGGCGCCCGACATCCTGCCCACCTTCAGCGCCGACAGCTTCGTGGCCGCCGGTGCGGTGCCCGAAGGCGACGGCATCAAGCACAAGGGCCTGTTCGCGCTGATCGAACTGCAGAACGGCGCCGACGCACCGCCGACCTACGTGGCCGGCACGCGCAACTTCTACGTGATCACGCGCTACAACTGGAGCAGCTACTACGCCATGTCGGTGCTCGACCTCGGCCAAGAGGTCAAGGCCGCGATGGAGCAGTGAGCGCCATGACGCCCGAGGCCCTGCGCGAGAACTGGAACGCGGCCTGGCATGCGCTGGGCGTCGCTTCGCCTGATGCGGCGCTGTGCGACGAGCTGCAGCGCCGCTATGGCGAGCCGCAACGCCACTATCACACGATGCAGCACCTGGGCGAATGCCTTGCCTGGTTCGAGCGCGAGAAGGCACAGGCCGAGCGCCCCGCCGAAGTCGCGCTCGCGCTGTGGTTCCATGACGCCATCTACGACGTGCACACGCACGACAACGAAGCGCGCAGTGCCGACTGGGCGCGGCAGGCCTTGCTGGAAGCAGGCGTGAACACGAACGCGGCCGAGCGGGTGCACGCGCTCGTCATGGCCACGCGCCACGATGCGGTGCCCGAGGGCCGCGATGCCGAACTGCTGATCGACATCGACCTGTCGATCCTCGGCGCCGCACGTGCGCGCTTCGACGAATACGAGCGCCAGGTGCATGCCGAATACGCGTTCGTGCCTGAAGAGATACGCCTGCCGCGCCGCCGCGAGATTCTTCAGCGCTTTCTCGACCGCAAGGCCATCTACGCCACGCCGCGCATGCATGCGCAGCTCGAAGCGCAGGCGCGCACCAACCTGCAGCGTTCGATCGCCGGCTGAACGACGGCGGCGTCAGGCCGGCACCAGCCGCCACCACTCGGTGCACTGCGGCTCGTCGTCACGCGCTTCCTCGACGGTGCCGAACAACAGCCCGCCGCGCCCGGCGCCGAGCTGCGACAAGGCCCGCAGCCGCTGCGCGTCGCGGCACAGCATGAAGCTCGCGTCGCCCTGCCATTCGAGGCAGCGGCCGACCTCGGCCAGCATCAGCGCGGGCTGGCTCTGCATGAAGGTGAAGGGCATGGGCAGCCCCGCATCGAGCTGCGTGAGACCGGCCTGCGTGGCGCCCCATGCGCCGCGCAGGCTCGCCACGCGCAAGCGCGCATTGGCAGGCAACGCGGCCTCGCCCGCCGCGTCGAGGCAGCAGCGTGCGCCGTACATCGCGAGCTCGGTCCACAGGCCGACACGGCGCGGCCTTCTGCCGATGCGGCGTGCGAGGTCATCGCGCCACTCGGCCGGCGGCGGATGCGCCACGAAGTGCGCGGCGGTGCGCCATGCCGTCATGCCGCGCAGTCCTTCAGCACCAGCGACGCATGCCCACCGCCGAAGCCCACCACGTTGAGCAGGACGTGGCGCAGCTTTCGCGGCGCCTGCGCGCTCAGCGCAATGCCCAGCGATGCGTCGAGCGGATAGTCCACCACCGGCCACGCGTCGCCTTCGATGCAGCCGACCAGCAAGGCCAGCTCCGCCGCCCCCGCCGCACCGAGCGTGTGGCCGATCGCAGACTTGAGCGACACCAGCGGCGGCAGCGGGTCGAACACCTGCTTCAGCGCCTCCACCTCGATGGCGTCGTTGACCGGGCTGCCGGCCGCCTGCACCTTGATGAGGTCGATGTCGCCCGGTTGCAGTCCGCTTTGCGCCAGCGCGGCGCGGCACATCGCATGCACGGCCGTGGCCTCGGTGCCCGAGGGGTTGCGCCCGTCGACCACGTTGGCGCCGCCCGTGACCTGCCAGCGCGCGGGGCGTGACTGCAGCCGCAGCGCGGCCACGGCCTCACCGAGCACCAGCCCCTTGCGCGCCGCGCCGAAGGGCTGCGCGCAGTCGGGCGCCAGCAGCTGCATGGCGCCGAAGCCGGCGGCCGTGAAGCGATTGTCCAGCTCGGCGCCGATCACCAATGCGTCTTCGGCCTCGCCACCGCGAATCAGGTCGGCGGCGGCCAGCACGGCGTTGAGCGCCGAGGTGCAGGCCGTCGAGACGGTGAACACCGGCCCTTGCCAGTCGAGCGCGCCGGCCACGACTTCGGCGAAGTCCTGCAGATCGCCGCCGAGCCGCTGCGCTTGCGCCGTGTGCTCCATGAAGCCGATGTCGAGCGACGACGACGCCACGAACAGCGGCGCGGTGCGCGCGCCCCAGTCGCCGGTCTGCGCGACCACGTTGCGCACCGTGCGGCGCAGGCGCTGCGTCCAGTCGCCCTCTTGCTGCGGCAGCGTGTAGACGGGCCACCGCACATCGGCCGTGACGGACACGGGCGTCGGCGCCACGCCGCCGCGCCGCAGCGCTGCCAGCGCGCGCGGCATGTCCTCGCCCAGCGCACAGGCCAGCCCGATGCCGGCCAGGTACACCTCGCTCATGCCTTGCCCGCTTGCGCTAGGTGTTCGGCCAGATGCGCGACGGACGTCAGCGCGCGCCGCGTCTCCTTGCTGTCGGGCATGCGCACGCCGAAGCGCTGCTGGATCGTCATCGACACCTGCAGCGCATCGAGCGAATCGAGGTCGAGCCGCGCCTCGGGGCCGAACAAGGGCTCGTCGTCGCCGAGGCCGCCAGTGGGCGCTTCTTTCTCGACGGACTCGAGCACCATCGCCTTGAGGCTGGCAATGAATTCAGGGGTGACGGTGGTGCTCATGGGACGCGCCTGCGAAACAGAAAAACAGCGACGACGAACATCACCGCCGCGAACACCACCAGCCGCCCGATCTGCGGCAGCGCATCGGCCACGCCGCCGCCGCGCAGCAGCACGGTGAGCAGCGCCTCAAGCCCCCAGTTCATCGGCGAGACCTCGACCAGCCGCTGCATGAAGCCCGGCATCACGAACTTCGGCACCATGATGCCGCCGGCCGCGGCCATCAGCACATTGACCATCGGCCCGATGGTCGCGGCCTGCGCATGGCTGCGCACCAGGCAGGCCAGCGCCAGCGACAGGCTCACCGCCGCAAGGCTCACGGCCGCGAGCGACAGCAGCAGCGCCCCCCAGTGAATGCCCGCGAGCGACAGCGCGTCGCCGCCGATCAGCGGCATGAACCAGATGCCCGCCGCGAGCATCAGCACCGCCTGCAGCGCGTTCACGCCGAGGTACGGCAGCGCCTTCGACGCGAGCAGCATGGTGCGCGACACGCCCAGGCTCTGCAGCCGGCCGAGCGCGCCCGAGCTGCGCTCCTGCACGAACAGGCTCGACAGCGACGCGACGACGAAGAACATGCCGAAGACCAGCCACGCGGGCACGTTCTGCTGCACCGAGGTCGGGCGCGGGCCGGCGGTGGAAAAACGCTCGGCGCGCACCATCGCCTGAATCGAGGCGTCGGCCGCCGGGCTGGCCGTGCCCGGCACCGCCAGCGCCAGCCGCGCCTTCAGTTCGCCCGACGCGCCGATGAGTTCGGCGCGCAGCGCGTTGAACAGGTTGGCGTCGATGCCGGGCTCGGTCAGCAACTGGATGCGCGCCTGCGTCGACAGCGCGGCCGACTCCAGCTCTTCCGACAGGCCCGGCTCCAGCACGATCACGTACTTGAGCGAGCCGTTGCGCAGCCGCGCCTGCCAGTCGTCGCCCAGCGGCTGCGGCGCGCCGTGGTTGCGTTGCCAGAGCTGCTTGAGCCACTGCGCGGGCGTGGCCGTGTCGCGCATGTGGATGGCGTAGCTCAGCTCGGCCAGCGGCGGGCGGTAGATGTCCTTCAGCGTGAGCGACATCAGCACGATGAAGACCATCGGCATGAGGAACAGCGCGGCCAGCCCGTGCATGTCGCGCACGAGGGCGAGCAGTTCTTTCTTGATGAGCGCGAGGAGCATGGGAAATCAGTCGCGCAGCGAGCGGTGGGTGAGCGCCATGAAGAGCTGCTCGAGGTCGTGGCGGCCGAACTCGGCGTGGCGCACTTCGATGCCGTCCGCTTCGAGCGCGGCCAGCACCGGGCCGGGGCCGATGCCGCGGTCCAGGTGAATGCGCCAGTGCACGCCCCCCTGCTCCACCGTGCCGAAGCGCGAGAGCATGCCGGCATCGAGCCCGTCGGCCGCCAGCGTGAGCAGCATCGCGCTCTTGGACAGCAGGTCGTCGAGCGCGCCTTCGCGCAGCACGTGGCCCCGGTCGAGAATGGCGACACGGTCCGCAATGGCCTCGATCTCTTCCATGTAGTGCGAGGCGTAGATGACGGCGGCGCCCTGTTGCGCGAGGCTCTTGATGGCGTCGAGGATGAAGGCGCGCGACTGCGGGTCGACACCCACGGTGGGCTCGTCGAACAGCATCAGCTCGGGTTCGGGCAGCAGGGCAATGGCGAGGTTCAGGCGTCGTTTGAGGCCGCCCGACAGCCGCTCGGCACGCACGCCGGCAAACTGCTCCAGTTGCGCGAACTCCGTACAAGTCGCGATGCGCTCTTTCTTCCGTGCGCCGGACAGGCCGCCGGCCGCAGCGAAGCACGCCAGGTTTTCCGCGACGGTGAGCATCGGATAGAAGGCCTGCTCCTGCGGCGCCACGGCAATGCGTGTCGGGGTCTTGGCCCGCACCTGTTGCAGCGGCTGTCCGTCGATGCGAATCTCGCCCGCCTGCACGGCCAGCGCGCCCGACAGATGCGAGATCAGCGTGGTCTTGCCAGCGCCGTTCGGCCCCAGCAGGCCGAGCACGCAGCCCCTTGGCACTGTCAGCGACACGTTGGCCAGCGCGGCCGCATCAGCGTGCGGATAGCGGTAACTGAGCTTGTGCAGCTCAAGCATTGGGGCACCTGGGCTCGCTGTTCAGGGCGCGTGCACAGGACACCGGGTGTCTCCCTCCGCGAATGTCCCCCGGGCTTCGCCCTCCTCCTTTATTTCGCTGCGGGAGACACCCAGTGCCCTGCGCACCTGGGCACGCTGCTGGCTCGCAGTCGATCAACGTCCGCACCTCACAACGCTCACGTCGGCGGTGTGCTCTGCGCAGCGAAATAAAGGAGGAGCCCGAAGGGCGGGGGACATTCGCGGAGCAGAGCACACCGTCGGCGGGAGCGCGCCCCGAATGCCCCATGCAGCACCGAATCGAAAAGCAGGCCGTCATTTCAGGCAACAGCCGCCTTCAGGTCGCGAAAGAAATTCTCTTCCTGCTGCGCCTGCTCACGCAGCTTCACGGCCAGCGCCGCCGGGTCCACCGCCTCGCGCCCCTTCACCATGCGCGCCGCCTTGAGCGCGAACGCGCGCCAGCCGTCGCCGATCGCGATCAGCCGTTCGGACATCTGCTGCAGCTGCGGCTTGTCGAGCAATTGCGCGGCCTCTTGCAGGAAGCCCGCGTAGATGAAACGGAAGCCCGCGCCACCGGTGCCGATTTCTTCCTGCATCCGCACCAGGTGGCCGATGAAGTCGACACTGCGCGGGTCGGTCGGCGACAGCTTCTGCATGCGCTTGGCCAAGGTGCGCATGCCGCGCACGCCGACGATCGGAATCGGCGCCAGCATGTTGCGTACCGTCTTGCGGATGGCCTTGACGACCGAGGTCGCGTCGACCGCCTTGCGGTCGATGGCCTGCGGGTAGTACATCAGCCCCTTGGGCGCGAGCACGCCCTTGGCGAAACGCGCGCGCGCCAGGTCGTCGCTCGGGCAGCGCACGGGCGCCTCGAACACCGGGTCGCTGATCAGGTAGTCGTCGCCGTCCTTGCCGTACACCAGCAGGTTGTGCGCGTTGAAGTGAAAGCGCATGTTCGGCGGAAAGTACGGCAGCCAGTACACCGAGGTCTGCAGGCCCACCAGTTGGCCCTCGGCCAGCAGCGCGTCGAGCCGCTGCTGCCCGGCCTCGGGGCTGCGGAAGGTCTCGAAGCGAAAGCGCGCGGCCATCGGCGCCAAGAGGCCCTTGATGATGGCCTTGGGCGGCATGCGGTACGAGATGAGCGGCAGGCCCGACAGCTTGATGAAGGGCAGGTACGCGAACGAAATGGCGGACGACAGGCCCAGCGCCATGCTCTCGCTCATCGGCGCGCCGTGGTGGCGCATCAGGCTCGAGATGACGCCGCTTTCGCAATGCGCCGCCTGTTGGTGTTCGAATTTCACGGCAGGCCTTGTAAGGTGGAAACGGGCAGGCCCAGCGCTTCGCTGTAGCGTGCGAGCTGCGCCGGCGACAGCGCGGCGAAATGGCGCGGCTGCAGGTGGCGCCGCACGCGCCATTGCCAGAAGCCGCTGGTCTGCGAGAGCAGCGCCACGTCCATGCGGCGCTCGTACATCCAGTATTCGAGCGGCGACGCCAGGCCGGCCTTCACGCGCTGCTTCGCGGCCTGCGCCTGCTCGACCAGCACGTCGACCGCATGGCTGGTGACGATTTCTTCCGCCTCCCAGCCGCGCGAGGTGGTGGTGACGACGCGGCCCTGCGCGTCGCGGGCGTACATCAGCTTGGAATGGCCGTCGAGGGTGGCGTTGCCCTCCTGCGGGACCGCGTCCAGATCCATGGCTACACCGCCTCCATGTAGATGAAGCCGCTGGAGAAACGGCCGCTCTCGGGCACGAACATCAGCAGCTTCTGGCCGGGCTTCACGCGGCCCGAGCGGAACAGCTCGTCCAGCATGATGTACGGCGACGCCGAGCCCGTGTTGCCCTTGCTCGCGAGGTTGCTGAACCAGCGCTCGCGCGGAATCGGCAGGCCCAGCGCCTCGAGGCACTGGCTCACCGGCTCGACGAAATACTGCGATGACAGGTGCGGCAGGAACCAGTCGATGTCCGCCGCCTTCAGCCCGCGCCGCTCGATGATGGCCGCGAGCGGCTCGCCCAGCGTGGCGCGCACGATGTTGTCGTTGAGCAGGCGCACGTCCTGCTTGACTGCGAAGGTCGACTCGCTCTGCCATTCGGCCGGCGACTTGCGGCCCCAGCCGTCGAGGCCGCCCTCGGCGTTTTTCTCGGCACCGGCGTACATGCACACCGGCAGCTCGTGCGCGGCAGACGACAGGTCGATCCAGTCGACGCGCAGCGACAGCGGGCCGCGCGGCTCGCGCTCCAGCAGCACGGCACCGGCGCCGTCGGACAGCATCCAGCGCAAAAAGTCTTTCTCGAGGCCAGCTCGGGCCGGGCCTCGAGCGCTTCGAGCTTGTGCTCCAGCTCGGCCTCGAAGCGCGAGCCGCGCATCACGGCCGACGCCAGCTCGGAGCCCGTGGCCACCGCGCGCCGCGCGTCGCCCGCGCGCACCGACAGCCACGCGTGCTTGAGCGCCGTGGCGCCGGCCAGGCAGATGCCCGCGCAGGCCACCACTTCGAGGCGCGGCCAGCCGAGCTCGCCGTGCACCATCACCGCATGGTTGGGCATGAGCTGGTCGGGCAGCGAGGTGCCGGTGACGAGGCAGTCAACCGGCCCCAGGTCGTCGCCCAGCGCGCGGATCGCCGACGCGGTGAGCTGTGCGTTGCTCATGGCCAGCGCGCCGGTGGCGCGGTCGATGGCGTAGTGGCGCGACTGGATGCCGTTGCTGCGCAGAATCAGCCGCCGCGCGCGCGAGGCCTTGCCGCCGATGCGGCCGAGCACGTCCTCGATGTCTTCGTTGCTGACCGGGGCAAAGGGCAGGAAGGCGGCGGTGCGGGTCAGGAAGACATCAGTCGTCATAGAGATGGGAGCGGTCCGTGGCGGAGCCCGACGGGCACTCGAATTGGGCGGTCATTCTAGTCAGCCACCCTCTCAGCAACGGCCGCAGCAGCGCCTGCAAGCTCAGGCTCACGGGCACCACCGTGATGATCAGTACCAGCAGAAACAGAACGTACAGCAGCAGCAAGGGCTTGCGCTGCCAGGCGCCGGGCGCGCCGGCCGCCATGATGAGCTTGCCCCAGAGAAAGAAACTGCGCGTGCCGGCCTTCTCGCTGATGAGCAGCCGGGCGTTCGCTTGTACCGCCCCGAGACCGGCCAGCAGCGGCTGCGTGCCGCGCTCCTGGTCGTTGTGCAGTGCGTCACGCAGGGCGCGGCCGAAACGGGCGCTGCCGCGGATCTGCTCGCTGCTCAGCCCCGCGTCGGGCATGCCCCAGAAGCCGCGCTTGCGGCCCCAGATCAGCCAGGCCGGGGTGGTGAAGAAGGTGGCGAGCGTGGGGCCGGGGTCGGTCAGCACCACGTTGTCGATCAGGCGCGCGCCCACGTCGTCGAGCATGCCCTTGAGCTTTTCGTGCGCCATGAGCCACATGTTGCGGCAGCCGATGACGGTGACCACCGGCTTGCCCTCGAGCAGGCGCGCCGCCACCGGGTGCTTCAAAAATGCGGTCACGGGCTGCGACGGCGCCAGGAACCACACCTGGTAGGGCAGGATGACAAGGTCGAATTCTTCATCGCCCGTGAGCGACAGCGGCGCAAGCGGCTGCGGCTTCATGTGGGCCGACTCCGGAAAGGCGTCGAAGAAGGTCAGGAAGGGCCAGGGAAACGGATGGGGCCGCAGCGGGCGCAGTGTTTCCTCATGCAACCGGATCGACGGGTCGGCGCGCAGCGGTGCCACGATCTGCTCGGCCACCTGGTCGAGCTGGCCGGACTGCGAGTAGCGCAGGACCAGCACGCGCTTGATGTTGCGGGGAGCGGCGACGGGGTCTAGGGGACGAGAAAAGCTGGAGGTCACTGGCGGTGGCATTTCGAGGGCCGTCGAATGTAAGCGAAGCAAGCGCCAAAAGCATCTGCCATAGGTCATGTCGTCGCATCAATCTGACGGTCGTTGTGTGCACTACGGCCGACGGGAGACGCTACATTCATTGCACCGCGCCACCTCACGCCATGCCTGCCCCGCCCGCCTCCGTCGAACAGCTGCTCGAACTCGCGATCCGCCTCGTCAACGCGGGTCAGGCGTCGCATGCGCGACAGCTGTGCGAACACGCGCGCACGCAATACCCGCCCCACCCGGCGGTACTTCAGCTTCTGGCGCGGTTGCAGATGGCGGACGGTGCGCTGGCCGAAGCCGACGCGGCCATCGCCGAAAGCCTTGCGCTGCGCCCCGGCCACGGCCCCACGCTGCTGCTGGCGGGCGACGTGGCCCGGGCCGCCGGCGACCTGCCGCAGGCCCTTCGACACCACGCGCAGGCCGTGGCGCTGCTGCCCGGGCGCGAAGAGCCGCTGCTCGCGCTGGGCCTGACGCTCAAGGCCGCCGGCCGCGCCGCCGATGCGGCGCATGCACTGCGGCAGGCCGCGGCCCTGGCGCCCGCGCACGGCGGCCTCTGGTTCGAGCTGTCGCTGCTGCTGCAAGACCTGGGCGACTTCAACGGTGCGGCCGATGCGCTGCGGCAGGTGCTGCGCGTGTCGCCGCCGCGCGCCGAAGTCGAGGTCAACCTGGGCATCGTGCTGCAAGAGGCCGGCCACATGGACGAGGCCATGAACGCCTACGGGCGCGCCTACCGGCTGAACGCGGAGACCTTCGGGCGCATCGCGCATGCGCTGTCGACCGCGCCGACCGGGCGCCTGTGGCTCGACCTCGAAGACCTGCGCGCGGCGTTGCTGGCGGCCGCGCCCGCCTGAGCAGGCTCAGCCCGCGCCGCGCTTGCTGCGGAATCCCTTGCGGTAGACGCCGGGGCCGCCCATGATTTTTTCGGCGAGCTGCGCATAGCCCTGCACCTGCGCGCCGGACATGGGCTCGCAAGACAGTGCCAGCGGCGCGCGCGGCACCGGATAGCACTGCGCCACCGGCGTGCCGCGCGGCAGCACGCCGTTGAAACCGTCATCGGTCCAGATGGCGGGAAAGTTGATGCCGACCTCGTTGAAGCGGTCGGCGTCGACCAGCCCCGTGACGAGCCGGAACGGCAGGTCGTCGCGATTCACCGGATGCACCGCCATCAGCGACCACCCTTCGTCGATCTCGACGGTCCAGAAACTGTTGAACTTGATGGCCGACCGCGCGCCATGCGCCAGCGGCGAGCCCGCGATCTGCTCGGGCACATGAAAACTCAGCGGCGCGCGCGGATGCCCCGGCACCGACAGCGCCGGCAGCGGCCAGTCCCAGCTGAAGCGCCCCGACTCCACCCGCACGTCGCAAGGCAGCAGCACCATGAAGCCGTGCGTCATCGCATCGACGAACGGCGGGCACTGCTTGACCGTGCGAATGCTGCGCTGATGCACCGCCGACGGCGCCCGGGGCGCCATCTGCCGCAACCAGTCGGGCAGCGCGGCCTTGGCCGGCACCGGGCGCGGCAGCAGGTCGAACAGGGCGGGATCGCAGCGGAATCGGATGTTCATGGGCCGCCCATTGTCTTTGCTCCCTCCCCCTTTCGGGGAAGGGAGCGAGGGCCTTACCTGACCCGACCTTCCTTCCAGGCGGTCAGCAGCTTGTCGTAGGCCACGGTCTCACCCTTCGGCTTCTCGTTGGCCAGCTTCTTCCACGGGGCATGGTCGCTGCTCAGCCACTTGTTCGGGTCGCCCTTGGCATTGAGCTTGGGCGGGCAGCTGGCCATGCCCGCGCGCTGCAGGCGGCCCATCACGTCGTCCATCTCGTTGGCCAGGTTGTCCATGGCGGCCTGCGGCGTCTTCTCGCCTGTCACGGCCACGGCCACGTTCTTCCACCACAGCTGCGCGAGCTTGGGGTAGTCGGGCACGTTGTTGCCGGTCGGGGTCCAGGCCACGCGCGCGGGGCTGCGGTAGAACTCGATCAGGCCGCCGTACTTGGCCGCGTTCTTGGTGAAGTAGTCGGAGCGGATGTCGCTGTCGCGAATGAACGTGAGGCCGACGATCGACTTCTTCAGCGAGGTGGTCTTGGAGGTCACGAACTGCGCGTAGAGCCAGGCGGCAGCGGCGCGGTCGGGGTCGTTGGACTTCAGGAAAGTCCACGAGCCCACGTCCTGGTAGCCGTTCTGCATGCCGTCCTTCCAGTACGGACCGTGCGGGCCGGGCGCCATGCGCCACTTGGGCGTGCCGTCGGCGTTCACCACGGGCAGGCCCTGCTTGATCATGTCCGCCGTGAAGGCCGTGTACCAGAACACCTGCTGCGCGATCTGCCCTTGCGCCGGCACCGGGCCCGACTCGCCGAAGGTCATGCCCATGGCTTCCTTGGGCGCGTACTTCTTCATCCAGTCGATGTACTTGGTGAGCGCGTAGACGGCCGCGGGCGAGTTGGTCGCACCGCCGCGCGACACGGCCGCGCCCACGGGCGTGCACTTGTCGTCGGCCACGCGGATGCCCCACTCGTCGATCGGCAGGCCGTTGGGAATGCCCTTGTCGGCGGCGCCGGCCATCGACAGCCACGCGTCGGTGAAGCGCCAGCCCAGCGACGGGTCTTTCTTGCCGTAGTCCATGTGGCCGTAGATCGGCTTGCCGTCGATGGTCTTCACGTCTTCGCTGAAGAAGGCGGCGATGTCCTCGTAGGCCGACCAGTTGATCGGCACGCCCAGGTCGTAGCCGTACTTGGCCTTGAACTTGTCCTGCAGGTCCTTGCGCGCGAACAGGTCGGCGCGAAACCAGTACAGGTTGGCGAACTGCTGGTCGGGCAGCTGGTACATCTTCTTGTCGGGCGCCGTGGTGAAGCTGGTGCCGATGAAGTCCTTCAGGTCCAGGCCCGGGTTGGTGTAGTCCTTCCACGCGCCGTTCATCTGGTCGGTCAGCGCGAGCGCCGTGCCGTAGCGGTAGTGCGTGCCGATGTGGTCCGAGTCGTTGATCCAGCCGTCGTAGATCGACTTGCCCGACTGCATCGAGGTCTGCAGCTTCTCGACCACGTCACCCTCCTGGATGATGTCGTGCTTGACCTTGATGCCCGTGATCTCCTCGAAGGCCTTGGCCAGCGTCTTCGATTCGTACTCGTGCACGGTCAGCGTCTCGGACACGACCGAGATTTCCTTCACTCCCTTGCCCTGCAATTTCTTGGCCGCGTCCATGAACCACTTCATTTCCTCCATCTGCTTGTCCTTGGACAAGGTAGACGGCTGGAATTCACTGTCGATCCATTTTTTGGCTTCGGCCTCGCCAGCCCAAGCGCCGTGCGTGGCGAACATCGCCGCCGCCATTGCCAGTGCCGTGTAGCGCATCTTCATGACTGTGTCTCCTCGGTTGGTGCTTCCCCGGTGTTGTCTGATCGCGGCTCCGGGGAGGCGGAGAGCCGGACGCCTGTCGAAGAACCGGTGCGATCAGCCCTTGCGCATGACCAGCGCAAGGACCGCCATCGAAATCACGAAGCTGATCCAGATCGAAGGCTCGGCTTCCAGGCTCATCCACTCCTGGAACTTGCCCGCCAGGCCGACGAAGGCCAGGTTGATGTAGGCAGCCGACAGCAGCCCGATGAAGAGCCGGTCGCCGCGCGTGGTCTCGATCGGCAGCCAGCCGCGCCGCATGGTGGTGGGCGACTTGAACTCCCACACGGTCATGCCGACCAGCATCAGCGCGATGCACGCGAAGAACACGGCCACCGGGGTGGTCCAAACCATCCAGTTGAACATGTGGTTCCCTCCTTAGACACGGCCCATCGCGAAACCCTTCGCGATGTAGTGACGCACGAACCAGATGACGATGCGCCCGGCACGATGGTGAGCACGCCGGCCGCGGCCAGCGTGGCCCAGTCCATGCCCGAGGCGCTCACGGTGCGCGTCATGGTCGCCACGATCGGCTTGGCGTTGACGCTGGTGAGCGTGCGCGCCAGCAGCAGCTCGACCCAGCTGAACATGAAGCAGAAGAACGCCGCCACGCCCACGCCGGCCTTGATGAGCGGCAGGAAGATGCGCACGAAGAAGCGCGGGAACGAGTAGCCGTCGATGTAGGCCGTCTCGTCGATCTCGCGCGGAATGCCGCTCATGAAGCCTTCGAGGATCCACACCGCCAGCGGCACGTTGAACAGCAGGTGCGCCAGCGCCACGCCCAGGTGGGTGTCCATGAGGCCGACGGTGGTGTACAGCTGGAAGAACGGCAGCAGGAACACGGCGGGCGGCGTCATGCGGTTGGTCAGCAGCCAGAAGAACACGTGCTTGTCGCCCAGGAACGAGTAGCGCGAGAACGCATAGGCCGCGGGCAGCGCCACGGTGAGCGAGATGACCGTGTTGATGGCCACGTAGATCAGGCTGTTGATGTAGCCCGAGTACCACGACTCGTCGGTGAAGATGCGCGCGTAGTTGGCCCACGTGAAGTGCTGCGGGAAGAACGAGAAATGCGACAGGATTTCCTCGTTCGTCTTGAAGCTCATGTTGATCATCCAGTAGATGGGCAACAGGGCGAACAGGATGTACAGCACCAGGAAGATGCTGCGCTTGTGGAATCGCTTGTCGTTCATTTCTCCACCTCGGCTTCTTGTGTTCCCACTCGCTGCATCCAGTTGTAGAGCACGAAGCAGAACAGCAGGATGATCAGGAAGTAGATCAGCGAGAACGCGGCCGCCGGCCCCAGGTCGAACTGCCCGACAGCCTTTTGCGTGAGGTACTGGCTCAGGAACGTGGTCGCGTTGCCGGGCCCACCGCCCGTCAGCACGAAGGGCTCCGTGTAGATCATGAAGCTGTCCATGAAGCGCAGCAGCACCGCGATCATCAGCACGCCGCGCATCTTGGGCAGCTGGATGTAGCGGAACACCGCGAACTTGCTCGCGCCGTCGATGCGCGCGGCCTGGTAGTACGCATCGGGAATGGAGCGCAGGCCCGCAAAGCACAGCAGCGCCACCAGCGGCGTCCAGTGCCACACGTCCATCACCAGCACGGTGATCCATGCGTCGGAAGCGCTGCCCGTGTAGTTGTATTCGATGCCCATGGCCTGCAGCGCATGGCCGAACAGGCCGATGTCGGTGCGCCCGTAGATCTGCCAGATGGTGCCCACCACGTTCCAGGGGATCAGCAGCGACAGCGCCACCACCACCAGCACCGCCGACGACTTCCAGCCCTTGGCCGGCATCGACAGCGCGAGCGCGATGCCCAGCGGAATCTCGACCAGCAGCACCGACAGCGAGAAGCCCAGCTGGCGCAGCAGCGCCTCGTGCAACTCGTCGTCGCGCATCACCGCGGCGAACCACTCGGTGCCCACGAACACGCGGCGGTCGGGCGAGATGATGTCCTGCACCGAATAATTGACCACCGTCATCAGCGGCACGATGGCCGAGAAGGCAACGCAGACCAGCACCGGCAGGATCAGCCACCAGGCTTTTTGATTGATCGGTTTGTTCGTGGCGTTCATGGGTTGGCTCCGTCCCCCACCCCCGCCCTCCCCCGGAAGGGAGGGAGAAAGACAGGGGAGCGGGGTTGAACGGAATCAGGTTGTTCATGCGACCAGCTCCTCGTCCTTGTAGTAGCAGGTGTGCGTGTCCAGCACGCGCAGCCACACGGTGTCGCCCACCAACGGCGGCTTGTCGTCGGAATGCAGCCGCACCTTCAGCGGGCTGCCGTCGGCCTCCACGCCCAGCATCACGTGCGTGCCCACGTCCTGCACCTGCTTGACCACCGCCGGCACCGCGCCGGCGGCGCCCGCGCTCGACAGGCGCAGGTACTCGGGGCGGATGCCGATCTTCAGCGGCCCCTGCGGCAGTTCGCGCGTGGGCACCAGCGGCGTGCCCGCCACTTCGATGGTGCCGTGGGCGCTTTGCGCCGACAGGAAGTTCATGCCCGGCGAACCGATGAAGTGGCCGACGAAGGTGTGGGCCGGCCGCTCGAACAGCGCCTCGGCGCTGCCCACCTGCACGGCCTTGCCGCGCGTCATGACCACCACCTCTTCGGCGAAGGTGAGCGCCTCGACCTGGTCGTGCGTGACGTAGATCAGCGTGAGCTTCAGCTCGCGGTGAATCTGCTTGAGCTTGCGGCGCAGCTGCCACTTCAGGTGCGGGTCGATCACGGTGAGCGGCTCGTCGAACAGCACCGCCGACACGTCGCTGCGCACCAGCCCGCGGCCCAGCGAGATCTTCTGCTTGGCGTCGGCCGCCAGGCCCGCCGCGCGCTGGTTGAGCTGGCCGCTCATGTCGAGCATCTCGGCGATCTCGCGACGCGCTTCTTGATCTGGTCGGCCGGCATCTTGCGGTTGCGCAGCGGAAACGCCAGGTTCTCGGCCACGGTCATGGTGTCGTAGATCACCGGGAACTGGAACACCTGCGCGATGTTGCGCTCCTGCGGCGTGGCCTGCGTCATGTCGCGGCCGTCGAAGCTCACCGTGCCCTGCGAGGGCACCAGCAGGCCCGAGATGATGTTGAGCATGGTCGTCTTGCCGCAGCCCGAGGGGCCGAGCAAGGCATACGCGCCGCCGTCCCGGAAGCTCATCTTCAGCGGCAGCAGCGCGTAGTCGCTGTCCTGCGTGGGGTTGGCGCGGTAGGCGTGCGCCAGGTCCAGGTCGATGCGGGCCATGTCAGTTTCCTTTGCGCCACGCGGGCGCGAGGGCCAGCTTTTCGCCGGCATCGAACACATAGGCTTGCGCCGCGCTGAAGTACAGCGTGATCGAAGCGCCCAGCTCGAAGCGGTGCACGCCGGTGAGCTGCGCCACCAGTTCGCCCACCGCGGTCTCGACGTGCACGAAGGTGTCGGAGCCTGAAATCTCGGCCAGCTCCACCTTGCCGGGCAAGGCGATGTCGCCCTCCCCCGCGTTGACGTTCAGGGCGCTCGCGCGCAGGCCGATCGTGACCGCGCCCGCCGCGCCTTCGGGCACGGCCAGCGCCAGCACGGGACCGCCGGCCAGTTGCACCTTGCCAGCGGCGGCCGTGGCGGCCAGCAGGTTCATCGGCGGGTCGCTGAAGGCGCGCGCCACGCGCAGCGACTGCGGCGCATGGAACACCTCGGCGGTCGGGCCGTATTGCAGCAGCTCGCCGGCATCCATCACGGCCGTGTAGCCGCCCAGCAGCAGCGCTTCGCCGGGTTCGGTGGTGGCGTAGATGACGGTCGAGTCGCCGCTGGCGAAGAGTTGCGTGAGCTCTTCGCGCAATCCCTCGCGCAGCTTGTAGTCGAGGTTGACCAAGGGCTCGTCGAGCAGCATCAGCGGCGCGTTCTTGGCGAGCGCGCGCGCCAGCGCCACGCGCTGCTGCTGGCCGCCCGACAGCTCGGCCGGGTAGCGGTCCAGGAACATGCCGATGTGCAGCTTGTCGGCCAGCGCCTTCACCCGCGCCTCGATGTTCTGCTCGCCGCGCAGCTTGAGCGGCGAGGCGATGTTGTCGGCCACCTTGAGCGAGGGGTAATTGATGAACTGCTGGTACACCATGGCCACGTTGCGCTCGCGCACCGGCATGCCGGTGACGTCCTGCCCGTCGACCAGCACCTTGCCGGTGGTGGGGGTGTCCAGCCCCGCCATCAGGCGCATGAGGCTGGTCTTGCCGGCCTGCGTGGCGCCCAGCAGCACCGTGACGGCGCCGCCGCGGGGTGCAATGCTCTGCTCGTAGAGCCAGGTTTGCGCGCCCACTTTCTTGGTGACGCGCTCCAGAGTCAGCTGCATTGTCTCGCCCCCTTTTTTATTCAGATGTTCAGTTGTTCTTCGGGTGGGTCTGCAGCCAGAGCGCGACCTGTTCGCGCTGCGGGGCCGTGTAGTGCAGCCCCAGCTTGGACCTGCGCCAGAGCACGTCTTCCGCGCTCACGGCCCACTCGTTGTCCTGCAGGAAGCGCAGTTCGCGCTCGAACAGGCCCGGCGCCACTTCGGCCCCCAGGTCGGCAAAGGACCTGGCGTCGCCCAGCACGTCCGCGATGCGCGCGCCGTAGGCCCGCGCCAGCCGCCGCGCGAGCTGGCCGTAGAGCCAGGGGTGCTTGGCCTGCACGGCCGACACGAAGCGCTCGAAGTCGTCGTCGGGGCGCCGGGCCGCGCCGATCCAGCCCGACAGGTCGCCGCCCGCCAGGAAGGCGCCGTCGGTCCAGGCCGGGCGCTGCGCGTTCGACTGGCCCAGCATCTTGCCGACCTCGTCGGCCGCGTCCTCGGCCAGCTTGCGGAAGGTGGTGATCTTGCCGCCCCACACCGACAGCAGCGGCGCGGCGGTGGTGTTCGACTCGAGCATGTAGTCGCGCGTGACCGCCGACGGGTCGCCCGAGGCGTCGTCCAGCAGCGGGCGCACGCCCGAATAGGTCCACACCACGTCGGCCGGCACGATGGGCTTGTCGAAGTAGCGGCTGGCCTGGGTGCAGAGGTAGTCGATCTCTTCCTGTGCGATGCGCGCGGCGCCCGGGTCGTCGCCGCTGAGCTCGATGTCGGTGGTGCCGATCAGCGTGAACTCGTCCTGGTAGGGAATGGCGAAGATGATCCGCTTGTCGGGGTTCTGGAAGATGTAGGCGTGGTCGTGCTCGAACAGGCGCGGCACCACGATATGGCTGCCCTTGACCAGCCGCAGGCTCTTGGTGGCCAGCGCCTCGCCCTTGGCCGACTGCGCCACGCCGCGCAGGAAGGATTCGGCCCACGGCCCCGCCGCGTTGACCACGGCGCGGGCGCGCAGCGTGCGCTTCGTGCCGTCGGGGCCCAGCAGGTCGGCGGTCCAGCCGTCGGCGTCGCGCTGGGCTCGCACGCAGCGCGTGCGCGTCAGCACCTCGGCGCCGCGCGCCTTGGCGTCGAGCGCGTTGAGCACCACCAGGCGCGCGTCGTCGACCCAGCCGTCCGAGTAGATGAAGCCGCGCTTGTACTGGTCCTTCAGCGGCTTGCCGGCCGCGTGGCGGCGCAGGTCGACGCTGCGCGAGCCGGGCAGCACCTCGCGCCTGGCCAGATGGTCGTACATGAACAGGCCGATGCGGATCATCCAGGCCGGGCGCATCGACGGGTCGTGCGGCATCACGAAGCGCAGCGGCCACATGATGTGCGGCGCGCTCTTGAGCAAAACTTCTCTCTCCTGCAGCGCCTTGCGCACCAGCGAGAACTCGTAATATTCGAGGTATCGCAATCCACCGTGGATCAGCTTGGTGGACGACGACGAGGTGTGCGAGGCAAGATCGTCCTTTTCGCACAGCACCACGCGCCAGCCACGGCCCGCGAGGTCGCGTGCGATGCCGCAGCCGTTGATGCCGCCGCCGACGATCAGCACGTCGCAATCGGCAGCTGGCGCAGGCGAATGGAGGGAAGAATCGCTCACTGGAATAGGTTCCATTGATCCGTGACTTTGGTCACCAACGGCGGCCATTGTATTTTCGAGATTTTTCATTTAGCTTCCTTTTAGCGCGATTTTCCTCCGAGTTTTCCCTTACCCGGATTCGTTTTCTTTCGTTTTAAAGTGACGCGCACTGTACCCTCAGTCGCAGTCTTCCTGCTCTCCACGACGCCCCTGTGAACTCCAACCCGCGACAGATCAATCTCCTGGAGACCGTGCGCACGCGCGGCTCCGTCACCGTCGAACAACTGGCCGACATGCTCGGCGTGACGCTGCAGACCGTGCGGCGCGACGTGCAGCGGCTGGCCGACGAAGGATTGCTGACCCGCTTTCACGGCGGCGTGCGGGTGCCCAGCTCGACCACCGAGAACATCGGCTACCAGCAGCGCGAGACCCTGCACGCCGAGGGCAAGGCGCGCATCGCCCGCCGCGTGGCCGAGCTGGTGCCCAACGACTGCTCGCTGATCCTGAACATCGGCACCACCACCGAGGCCATCGCCAAGGCGCTGATGCGCCACACCGGCCTGCGCGTGATCACCAACAACCTGAACGTGGCCACCATCCTGAGCGGCAACACCTCGTGCGAGGTGATCGTGGCGGGCGGCTCGGTGCGCCCGCGCGACCGGGCCGTGGTGGGCGAGGCCACCATCGACTTCATCCGCCAGTTCAAGGTCGACATCGCGCTGATCGGCGTGTCGAGCATCGAGGCCGACGGCTCGCTGCGCGACTTCGACCTGCGCGAGGTGAAGGTGGCGCAAACCATCATCGCGCAGGCGCGCGAGGTGTGGCTGGCGGCCGACGCCAGCAAGTTCAACCGGCCCGCGATGATCCAACTGGGCACGCTCTCGCAGATCGACCAGCTGTTCACCGACGCGGAGCCGCCGGCGCCCTTCCCCGACCTGCTGCTCGCGGCGCAGGTGCGGCTCGAGATCGCGCGCGAGAACTGACGGCCAGAAAAAAACCGGAGACCGGATGACGACCTACCTGCTCGCCCTGGACCAGGGCACCTCCAGCTCGCGCAGCATCGTGTTCGACCGCGAGGGCCACATCGTCGCCATCGCGCAGAAGGAGCTCACGCAGATCTACCCGCAGCCCGGCTGGGTCGAGCACGACCCGATGGAAATCTGGCGCAGCCAGCTCGCCACCGCGCGCGAGGTGCTGGCCAAGGCCAAGCTGCAGGCCGCCGACATCCACGCCATCGGCATCACCAACCAGCGCGAGACCACGGTGCTGTGGAACCGCCAAACGGGCCAGCCGGTGCACCACGCCATCGTCTGGCAGGACCGCCGCGCCGAGCCGCTGTGCGCGCGGCTGCGCGACGAAGGCATGACCGACACCATCCGCGAGAAGACCGGACTGGTGATCGACGCCTATTTTTCCGGCACCAAGCTGCGCTGGCTGCTCGACAACGTGCCCGGCGCGCGTGCGCAGGCCGAGCGCGGCGAGCTGGCCTTCGGCACGGTCGACAGCTGGCTCATGTGGCAGCTCACCGGCGGCAAGGCGCACGTGACCGACGTGAGCAACGCCTCGCGCACCATGCTCTTCAACGTGCACGACAACGCATGGGACGCCGACCTGCTCAAGGCGCTCGACATTCCCGCCGCGCTGCTGCCGAAGGTGCAGCCCTCGAGCTCGCACTTCGCCGACACCGACGCCGCGTTGCTGGGCCATGCGCTGCCCATTGGCGGCGTGGCCGGCGACCAGCAGAGCGCCCTCTTCGGCCAGGCCTGCTTCGAGGCCGGCATGGCCAAGAACACCTACGGCACCGGCTGCTTTTTGCTGATGCACACGGGCGGCGCGTTCCAGCCCTCGCACAACGGCCTGCTCGTGACCAGCGCCGCGCAGGCCGATGCCACGCCGCAGTACGCCATGGAAGGCAGCGTGTTCGTCGGCGGCGCGGTGGTGCAGTGGCTGCGCGACGGCCTGAAGGCCATCAAGGGCAGCGCCGAAGTGCAGTCGCTGGCCGAGAGCGTGCCCGACGCGGGCGGCGTGATGATGGTGCCGGCCTTCACCGGCCTGGGCGCGCCCTACTGGGACGCCGACGCGCGCGGCACGATCACCGGGCTGACGCGCGGCACCACGGTCGCGCACATCGCGCGCGCCGCGCTCGAAAGCATCGCCTACCAGAGCGCCGCGCTGCTGCAGGCCATGAGCCGCGACGCGGTGGCCGCGGGCGGCAAGCCCGTGGCCGAGCTGCGCGTGGACGGCGGCGCGAGCGTGAACGACCTGCTGATGCAGTTCCAGGCCGACCTGCTGGGCATTCCAGTGGTGCGGCCCGAAGTCATCGAGACCACAGCGCTCGGTGCCGCGTACCTCGCGGGGCTGTCGACGGGCGTCTACAGCGACGCGCGCCAGCTGTCGAAGCTCTGGAAGATCGAGCGCCGCTTTCTCCCGACCATGGGCCGCGCCCAGGCCGAGGAATCGATGGCGCGCTGGGAACGCGCCGTGCGCCAGGCCACGGCGACCTGAGCGTTCTCGTTCTACCTGCGCGGCGGCGGGGCTACCAGCCCCAGGTCAGCCGCTTCTGAACCCAGCCGGTGGTGCCGCCTTCGTGCCGCACCTTGATCCAGTCGCCACGGCGCTCCAGGGTGCGCAGCACGTCGCCGTAGCCGGCCTTCTTCATGACGGGACTGCGGGGGTTCGGCGCGCGCCGCAGGTTGGCCACCTGCGCCTTCACGACGTGGTGCGGCGTCTTGTTGGTCATCGAGCGGAACACCCAAGCCTTGTCGCCCTCGAAGTCGCTGACGCGGAGCCAGTCGCCCTTGCGGCCGATCACCTTGAACGGATAGCCCTTGCTGACGGTCCAGTGCGTCTCGTAGCGCGGGCCGGGGCCGGTGCGCATGTTCAGCGTCTTGACGGCCACGCTGACCATTTGCTGCTGATGCTGCTGCGGTTGATGTTGCCGCGCGGCAAAGGCGGACGGCAGGGCCATCCACGAGAGTGCGAAAGCAAGCAGGAGGGCGGACCATCGGCTGAATCTGACCATGGGGCGGAGGTTCCTTTTCTACAAAGAAGGGGTTGAGAGAATTCCCCGGCAATGCCGGCGAGCCCGTCTGGGCACCCGACGGCGAATAAGTTCCGTGGGGGATATCCCTGTGGCCGCATGCACCTCGAATGCACCTCGCGGCCATCGGGGCACTGGGGGCGGCGGTGCATGCCGCGGGGCA
Organism: Variovorax sp. E3; assembly: GCF_016082275.1. Classification (GTDB taxonomy): domain Bacteria; phylum Pseudomonadota; class Gammaproteobacteria; order Burkholderiales; family Burkholderiaceae_C; genus Variovorax. Next base: position 23,952 of record NZ_MOWM01000050.1, on the reverse strand, counting down.
GAATCCGCTCGCCCCTCCCCTCGCGTTGCCAGCTTGACCACCCTTCCCCCCGAAGCCTCTGCGTCGCGCAGCGCATCCCGCCGCCGTGCGCTGCTTGCCTGCGGCGTGGTCGGCGCCACGCTGCTGGCACTGATTGCGCTGGGCCACGACGGCCGACGCACCGCGCAGCTCGCGGTGCTGGCGTCGCCGATGGTGCTGTGGCTCGCATGGCCGCTGCGCAGCGCGCGCATACAGCGCCTGCGCACGGCCCTCGTGTGGCTCTGGGCCATGGGCTTCGCGCTCGACGGCGCGGTGCGCGCCTACCTGCTCGACACCTACCAGGCCGCGCCCGACAGCGCCATGGTGCTGGGCGCGGCCGCCAACACCAACGCACGCGAAAGCTCCGAATACCTGTGGATGCACTGGCGCTCGGCGGTCATCTGGTGCGCCGCGCTGGTGGTGGCCGGCGTGCTGGTGGGCATGTTCGCGCGACGCGGCGCGGTGGCCGCCGCTGATGCATCGCGCGTTCGCGCAAGGCCGCCGGTCTGGGCCACGACGCTGATCGCGCTGCTGCTGCTCGTGGCCTGCGCGGCCTACGCGAGCAAGCCGTGGCGCCGGCTGCACCCCGCGATCTTCTGGACCCAGTGGGTCGGCTCGCTGCACACGCTGCAGGCCGCCTGGGCCGACCAGCAGAAGCAGCGCGACCGCCTGACGGCGCAGGCCCGGGCCATCGCGCCCGTCATCACGCAGGCCGGGCCGTCGACGGTGGTGCTGGTGATCACCGACAGCATCAACCGCGACAACATGGGCCTGTACGGCTACGGCCGCCCGACCACGCCGCGCCTGCAGGCGCACAAGGCGCAGACCGGCGAACAGATGGCCGTGCTGAAGAACGCATGGTCGGTGGACGCGAGCACCCTGCCCGCGTTGCGCAACATGTTCCACTTCGGCCTGCCCGACGCCGAGAACCCGCCGCACGTGCTGGCGCTGGCGCGCGCGGCGGGCTACAAGGTCTGGTGGATCAGCAACCACGACGACCTGGCCATCGAGCAGCAGCACGCGCGCTTGGCCGACGTGGTCGACATGGTCAACCGCACGCCGGGCCGCGCCAGCGCGTCACTCGACGGCGAGATCCTCGACTGCGTGCAAGAGGCGCTGGCCGACACCAGCACCGACCGCAAGCTCATCGTGGTCCACCTGATGGGCGCGCACCCGCACTACAGCCTGCGCTTTCCGGCGAATGCCAATCCCTTCGACGACGACGTGGACGCGGTCGAGAACGGCCTCGTGAAAGACGGCCGCTCGGCCTGGGTGCGACGCTTTCGCCAGGAGTACGACGCCGCGCTGCTGTACCACGACTTCGTGGTGTCCGAGTTGCTGCAGCAGACGCGCAGCGCGGGCAAGCCCGGCGAGTACCGCGCGTGGATGTACCTGTCGGACCATGGGCAGGAAGTGGGCCACGTCAGCGACCGCGCCGGCCACAGCCCGTCGACCGCCTCGGGCTATCGCATTCCGGCCGTGGTGTGGCGCAACCAGCAGCCGCTGCCCGGCACGGCGGCGCAGCAGCAACAGCCGTTTCGCGCGGACTGGACAGGCTGGACGCTGATGGACCTGCTGCGCATCGAGTGGAGCGGGCAGAAGCCCGAGCGCGACGTGCTGGGGGGTGCCTACCGGTGGCAGGCGCCGGAGATTCCGGTGGCGGTGGAGTCGTTCTCGCGCTGAGCGCTATCGAGTGTCGTCGACATCGGCTTGTCTGATCGGGCCGCCGAATGCTCCGTGCTTGTCTCCAGCGCCAACAGCCAAAATATGTCTGACCCTGGAAATGCGCTCCTGATCTTCGCTACCCAACAGGGAAGAAAGACCGTTCAGCACATCCAATTCGTTGCTGCCGAAATTCTCGACACTTTCAGAGGGTGATACGCCCGCTTCCTTGCAGGCATACAAGGCGGCAAGACCCATCGAGAGAAAGACGGCGGCCATGGCATGGGAAGCCACCGATCCTTCTGCATACAACGTGGACCTGAAAGGCAGGTTGATCTCACCGTCGATGTATTCACACAGATGAATCGGGCTGACTTCGCGCCCTTCCACCCAGCGCCACGCCAACTCCAGGCCCGCGAACACGAGTCCTTGATCTTCGTCGTTCAGACGGGCGTCGAGCAGAAATCTCCGTGCGATCAGCAGACCAACGGCCGTGCTCTCTCTCGGTGAGAAATCTCGCTGCGTTACGGGTGGCCAGGCGCCCGGGCCGCCGATGTCACTCTCCATACAACACATCCGAACGCAGCACGTACTTCACGCCCGCCTCCACCGCCGCGCCCTCATGCCACGTGTCGTGGACAAAGAGCAGTGCAGCGCCAGCCTCGGGCTTCACGCGGAACTCGCGAAAGTCGGTCTCCCCACCGGTGAAGCCGTCGTTCAAGTAGACCAGCAGCGTGAGCTGGCTCGTGAGCCCGTCCTCATGCCAAGGCCCGTCCTTGTGCATCTTGAAGCGCTGGCCGGGCGTGTATTTGTAGAAGCGCAGATCCTTCGGCAAGCCCTTGGGCGATTGGGCCGCCAGTTCGGGCAAGGCCACCTCGCCCAGCCGCTGCCACAGCAGGTCGACCCAATAGGGCGAAGGCAGCATCGCGCGCTCGTTGTTTCGGATGGCGGGCATGGGCTTCGGGCCGTCTGCCGTGCGCACGCCGGCGGAGGCAAAGCCCTCGGCCTCGGCCAGTGCGATCAGTTGCTCACACTCCTCGGGCTCGAGGAAACCCTGAATCGAGAAGGCGCGGGCCGAATGCGCGACAAGCCGCATGCGTCCGCGTTCTCGCTGGCCCGTCAATCAGTCTGTCAGTGCGCCGGAACCAGGAAGTCCTGGCTGATGCGCCCGCCCAGTTCGTTCACGCGATCGAGGAACTGCGTGAGGTAGGCGTGCAAACCCGTGGCCAGGATCTCGTCGACCCGCGCGTACTGCAGGTCGGCCAGCAGCTTGCCGGCGCGGCGCTGCGTTTCGGCGCTCTGTTCGTTCTGCACCTTCGCCAGGTTGTTGACCACCTCGACCAGGCTCGCGTGCAGCGAGCGCGGCATGTCCGCGCGAAGAATCAGCAGCTCGGCCACGCGCTCGGGCTTGATGACGTCGCGGTACACCTTGCGGTAGACCTCGAAGGCCGAGACGCTGCGCAAGATCGCGCTCCAGTGATAGAAGTCGTATTCCTGGTCTTCCTCGGTGGCGGCGCCGAAGAACTCGCTGTTGAGCGCGTGGAACTTCACGTCGACCAGCCGCGCCGTGTTGTCGGCGCGCTCCAGGAAGGTGCCCAGGCGCGAGAAGTAGAAGGCCTCGTCCTGCAGCATGGTGCCCAGCGTCACGCCGCGCGACAGGTGCGAGCGGAACTTGACCCACTCGAAGAACTGGCCCGGGTCGCGCTCGAAGTCGCCCGAGCGCAGCATGCGGTTCACTTCGAGCCAGGTGGTGTTCTGCGTTTCCCACGCTTCGGTGGTGAGCGCGCCGCGCACGGCACGCGCGTTTTCGCGCGCGGCCTTCAGGCAGGAGACGATCGACGAGGCGTTGCTCTCGTCCTTGACCATGAACTCCATCACCTCCTTGGGTGCGATCTGGTCGTACTTCTGGTTGTACCAGGGCAGCAGCTCGCTGATGGACAGCACGCCCTGCCAGCCGTACTTGGCGACTTCGGCGGACTGCGGCAGCAGCGAGGTCTGGTAGTTGACGTCCAGCATGCGCGCCGTGTTCTCGGCGCGCTCGGTGTAGCGGGACATCCAGTAGAGATGGTCGGCGGTGCGAGACAGCATCGTGGGTGCTCCTACTACGATTGGCTTTGCGACTGCGCGGGCGCCTTGGGCTTGGGCGCGCGGTCGGCTTCGAGAATCCAGGTGTCCTTGGTGCCGCCGCCCTGCGACGAGTTGACCACCAGCGAGCCCTCCTTCAGCGCCACGCGCGTGAGGCCGCCGGGCACCATCTGCACTTCGCTGCCCGAGAGCACGAACGGGCGCAGGTCGATGTGGCGCGGCGCGATGCCGGCGTCCACGAAGGTGGGCGAGGTCGACAGGCTCAGCGTGGGCTGGGCGATGTAGCCGTCGGGCTTGGCGATCACGGCCTTCTTGAAGTCCTCGATCTCGGCCTGCGTGGCGGCCGGGCCGATCAGCATGCCGTAGCCGCCGGCGCCGTGCACCTCCTTCACGACCAGGTCCTTCATGTTGTCGAGCGTGTACTGCAGCTCGTCCTTGTTGCGGCACATGTAGGTCGGCACGTTCTTCAGGATCGGCTTTTCGCCGAGGTAGAACTCGATCATCTTCGGCACGTAGGGGTAGATCGACTTGTCGTCGGCCACGCCGGTGCCCACGGCATTGCAGATCACGACGTTGCCCGCGCGGTAGGCGCGCATCAGGCCGGCGCAGCCCAGCGTGGACGTGGGGCGGAACACCTCGGGGTCGAGGAAGTCGTCGTCCACGCGGCGGTAGATGACGTCGACGCGCTTGGGCCCGCGCGTGGTGCGCATGTAGACGAAGTCGTCCTTGATCAGCAGGTCTTGCCCCTCGACCAGCTCGATGCCCATCTGCTGCGCCAGGAAGGCATGCTCGAAGTAGGCGCTGTTGTACATGCCGGGCGTGAGCACCACCACCGTGGGCTCGGCCGTGGCCGGCGGCGCGCTGGCGCGCAGGGTCTCGAGCAGCAGGTCGGGGTAATGGGCGACCGGCGCGATGCGGTTCTGGTTGAACAGCTCGGGGAAGAGCCGCATCATCATCTTGCGGTTTTCGAGCATGTAGCTCACGCCGCTGGGCACGCGCAGGTTGTCTTCGAGCACGTAGTACTCGCCGTTGCCGTCGGCATCGGGGGCGCGCACGATGTCGATGCCCGAGATGTTCGAGTAGACGTTGTGCGGCACGTTGACGCCCATCATTTCGGGTCGGAACTGCGCGTTGTTCAGGATCTGCTCAGCCGGAATGATGCCGGCCTTGATGATTTCCTGGTCGTGATAGACGTCATGCAGGAAGCGGTTGAGCGCCGTGACGCGCTGCACCAGCCCCTTTTCCATGCTGTCCCACTCGTGGGCGGGAATGATGCGAGGCAGCAGGTCGAACGGAATGAGCCGCTCGGTGCCGGAGCCGTCTTCGTCCTTCGCGCCGTAGACGGCGAAGGTGATACCGACCCGGCGGAAAATCATTTCCGCCTCTTCGCGCCGCGAACGCATCACCTCACCGGGTTGCTTCGCGAGCCATTGGTCGTAGCGCTTGTAGTGCTGTCGGATCGCAGCCCCCGCATAGGGCAACTGCTCATACATCTCATCGAATTTGTGCATGGAACGACCAATCTCCTTGAGCCATAGCTTAGCAAGTTCAGGGCCAGTAGAACCCCTTATGCGAAGCCCGCGGACGGGTCGGAGGTCTTTTTTTCGCGACTACTGCACGGGCCTTCGCCGGCCGGCGGCTGGGGCTTCTTGCGGGGCGAAAGAAATTCCTTGATGCGCTCCCCGCTCTCGTCGCTGTAAAGACTGGCGACGAAGGACTCGCGCTCGGCGTCGAGTTGCTCGCGCCGGCTGCGGCCCCGGGCCGAATGCACCAGCTGCTTGATGCGCGCCTGCACCTCGAAGGGCCCGCGCGACAGTTGCTGCGCCCACTCGAGCGCCGTGGCGCAGGCACTGCCGCGCGGCACCACCTTGTTGACCACGCCCCAGTCGTGCAGCCGCTTCGCGCTGCAGGGCGTGCCGTCGAGCAGCATTTCCAGCGCGGCCTGCGGCGGCAGGCCGCGCATGAGCGAATCGGTGCCGCCGCCGTCGGGCGTGAGGCCGACGTTGACGTACGACATGGCGAAGCGGGCGTCTTCGGCCGCCACGATCAGGTCGCAGGCCAGGCACAGCGAGAAGCCGCCGCCCACGGCCGCGCCCTCGACCGCCGCGATGACGGGCTGGGGCGCCTCCTGGATCGCCATGATCCATTCGTGCAGCGCGTCGATGTGGCCGTACTGCTCGGCCTCCGGCAGCTTGCGTTGCCGCACCAGCCGGCGCAGGTCGCCGCCGCCGCTGAAGTGCTCGCCCTCCCCGCACAGCACCACGGCGCGCACCGTGCGAAAGCCCGAGCTGGCCCGCAGCGCCTTGGCCGCGGCGCGATAGACCGAGGGGTTGAGCGCGTTGCGCGCGGCGGGGTTGCTCAGGGTCAGCACCAGCACCGGGCCTTCGCGGTGCATCTTGAGCCGCGCCCCCGCGGCGCCGTGGGCGCCGGACGCGCTCGTGCTCGTGATGGCCGGAACGGCGGTCGTCATGGCGTAGGCCCGAATGGCCGGCCCCACCGGAAGCTGCTGCGGTCGTGCATGGTGTCCCCTTCGTGTTGTTTCAAGACGATACAACGCATCGGACACGCATGGACGCGACCTGCAAGGGGCCTTTCGGCCTACTTTTAACAATTAATTCACAGTTAGGCCGCGCGCTCGACCAGCGCGTCCACCACCATCGCGCCCTCGCCCCGGGTGCCGACCATCACCGGGTTGACGTCGATCGACGCGATCCGGCCGGGCGCGGACGCCATCAGTCGACCCACCGCGACCACCACCTCTGCCAGCGCGTCGACATCGAGCGGCGGCTCGCCGCGCACGCCTTCGAGCAGCGGCGCGATGCGCAGCGTCTTCAGCGCCGCTTTCACGTCGGCGGCCGCGAAGGGCGGCAGCAGCACGGCCACGTCCTGCAGCGCCTCGACGTACTTGCCGCCGTCACCCACCACCACGACCGGCCCGAACACCGGGTCTTGCCGCGCGCCGACCATGAACTCGTGGCGCCCCTTGTGCATGGCCGCGACGATCACGCCCTCGCGTGCCGCGCCCAGTTCCGCCAGCTTGGCCCACTGCGCGTCGAACAGCGCGCCGGCGGCCTCGGCGCTCTCCACGCGCAGCGCCACCAGGCCGTGCTCCGACTTGTGCGGCACGTCGGCCGAGCAGGCCTTCACGACCGCCGGCCCGCCGACCACGCCCCAGGCATCGCGCGCCTCGGCCGCCGAGCGGCACAGCCGGTGCGCCACCACGGGCACGCCATGCGCCGCCAGCAGGTCCAGGCTCTGCGCCTCGTTGAGAAAACGCCCGCTGCCCTCGGGCAACGAAGGCGGCTGCGCTGGCGGCCACGGCGCATGCGACTGCCGCATCAGCGCCGTGTGCGAAGCCAGTTGCGCCAGCACGCCCAGGGCTTGCGTCTCGTTGGCGAAGGTCGGAATGCCCCGCGCCTTGAACGGTGCCGCCACCGATTCCTGCCATGCGGCCACCACCACCGGCTTGCCCGTTGCGGCCTCGAACTTCGCGGTGTCGGCCGCGAAGGCCTCGACGTCGTAGCCCGCGCCCGCCACCGGGATGTTGATGAAGAACAGGTCGGCCGCGGGGTCCTGCGCCACGGCGGGCAGCACGTCGCCGAACAGGCCGCTGTTCGACAGCAGCGCCGCCGTGATGTCGATCGGGTTCGTCGCCGTGGCAAAGCCCGGCAGCCGGTCGGCCACGCCCTGCCGCGTTTGGGCCGACAGCGCCGCAAGCGGCAGGCCGAATTCTTCGGACGCGTCCGCGCCCATCACGCAGCTCGCGCCCGAATTGCTGATGACCACCAGCCGCCGCCCCTCGGGCCGCCAGCCCTTCAGGTACGCCTCTGCCGCGAGCGCCTGTGCATGCGGGTCGCGCACGCGCCAGATGCCGTGATGCCTGAAGAAGGCGTCGACCGCGCGGTCTTCGTTGGCCAGCGAGCCGGTGTGCGACGACGCGGCCTTCTGCCCGCTCTCCGAGCGCCCCGCCTTCACCGCGATGATCGGCAGGTCGCGCTCACGCGCATAGGCCGCCGTGCGCGCCAGCAGCTCGGGGTTGGCGATGTTCTCGAGGTACAGCAGCAGCAGCTTCACGTCGGGGTCGTGCGCCACGGCCCAGGCCAGGTCGGACACGGTCACGTCGGCCTCGTTGCCCGTGGCATGCACATGCCGCACGCCCAGGCCGCGCCCGCGCAGGAGGCCGTATGCCATCGCGCTCATGCCGCCGCTCTGGCTCACCACGCCGATGGGCCCGTCGGCCGGCGGCACCTCGACGAACATGGTCGAGAAGCCCGCGATGGCGCCGTTGCCGAAGTTGGCCAGGCCCTGCGTGTTGGGCCCGTACAGCCGCATGCCGGCGGCGCGTGCCCGCGCGGTCATGGCCTGCTGCACTTCGCGCCCCTCTTCGCCGGCCTCGCCGAAGCCCGAGGCGATGACCACCGCCGACTTCACGCCGCGCGCCGCGCACTCGTCCACCGCGGCCACGGCCTTGTCGCCGCCGACGATCACCAGCGCGAGGTCGGGCGCTTCGGGCAGCGCCGCGAGCGAGGCGTAGCTCTTGAGGCCCTGCACTTCGTCGCGCCCCGGATTGATCGGGTAGATGCGCCCGGCAAAGCCGTGCTTTTGCATGTAGTGGATCGGCCGCCCGCCGATCTTGTGGATGTTCTCGGACGCGCCGATGACGGCGACGGATTGCGGGTTGAGCGCGGATTCGAGCAGGTCGGACATGGACTCTTTCTTCATCATCATCTTCTTCAGGATTTCGGACGCTGGCGCGCGGACAGGAAGGCTTCGATGCCCGCGCCGCATTCGTCGCTGTAGAGGCTTCGACAAAGCCGTCGCGCTCGGCGTCGAGCTGTTCGCGGCGTGAGCGGCCGCGCGCGGCATGCACCAGTTGCTTGATGCGCGCCTGCGCGTCGAAGGGGCCGGCGGCCAGTCGTTGCGCCCACGCGAGCGCCGTGGCCAGGGCCTCGCCGTGCGGCACGACGCGGTTCACCACGCCCCACTCGCGCAGGCGGTTCGCACTGCACACGCCGCCATCGAGCAGCAGCTCCAGCGCGGCCTGCGGCGGCAGCGCGCGGGCCAGCGAATCGGCGCCGCCGCCGTCGGGCGACAGCGCGAGCTTGACGTAAGACATGACGAACTTCGCGTCCTCGGCCGCCACGATCAGGTCGCAGCCCAGGCACAGCGAAAACCCACCGCCGGCCGCCGCGCCTTCGACCGCCGCAATCACCGGCTGCGGCGCATCGTGCATCGCCATCACCCAGTCGTGCAGCGCGTCGAGGTGCGCCATCTGTTCTTCACGCGGACGCCGGCGCTGGTCGGCCAGCCGCTTGACGTCGCCGCCGCCGCAGAAGTGCTCGCCCTCGCCGGTCAGCACGATGGCGCGAACGGTCTTGTCGAGCGCCGCCTCGCGCAGCAGCGTTGTGGCCGTGCGGTAGAGCGACGGGTGCATGGCGTTGCGCGCGGCCGGGTTGCTGATCGTCAGCACCAGCACCGCACCCTCGCGCCGCGACAGCAGCCGCGCGGCCGTGGGTGCTTGTTCTTGCTGCGGGCTCATCGTCAGTCCACCTGGATGTTGGCGGTGCGCACCACCTGGGTCCACTTCGCGATCTCGGCGTGCAGCGTCTTGCCGAAGGCCTCGGGCGTGCCGGGCGCGGCCTCCGCGCGACCTCGAAGAGCCGCTGCTTGACCTGCGGATCGCTCAGCGCGCGGCCGATGTCGGCACTGAGCCGCTGCACGATGTCCTTCGGCGTGCCGGCCGGCGCCATGAACGCGGCCCACGAGTAGGCCTCGTAGCCCGGCAGGCCCGACTCGGCCACGGTCGGCACGTCGGGCAGCAGCACCGAGCGGCGCGCGCTCGCCACGGCAATGGCGCGCACCTTGCCGCCCTTGATCTGCGGAATGGCCGTGGGCGCGTCGGCGAACATCAGCTGCACCTGGCCGCCGAGCAAATCGGTCATGGCCGGCGCGCTGCCCTTGTACGGCACGTGCAGCAGCTTGGTGCCCGCCTGCATGTTGAAGAGTTCACCCGCCAGGTGCGTGCCGCCGCCGTTGCCGGCCGAGCCGAAGCTCAGCTTGCCGGGCGACTTCTTGTCGAGTGCGATGAGCTCGGCCACGTTGCGCGCCGGCACCGACGGATGCGCCACCAGCACCACCGGGAACATCGCGCCGAAGCTCAGCGGCACGAAGTCGCGCTCGATGTCGTAGGCCAGCTTGGGCCGCAGGCTCGGCAGCACCGAGTGGTGGATGCTGCACACCAGCACGTTGTAGCCGTCGGCCGGCGAACGCGCGACGTTCTCGGCGCCGACGATGCCGCCCGCGCCCGCCCGGTTGTCGACGATGGCCTGCTGCCCCCACAGCTCGGTGAGCTTCTGCGCCACCGCGCGGCCCGTGGTGTCGACCGGCCCGCCGGCCGGGAACGGCACGACGAAGCGCACCGGCCGGCTCGGGTACGGCTGCTGCGCAAGCGTTGGCAGCGCCAGCGTGGCCGCCGCGGCCGCGCCGCCGGCAAGGCACAGGCGGCGCGTGAACAGCGGGCCGCGTTGCGTTTCGATGTCCTGCTTTTTCATTCGGATGTCTCCTGGCTGGATTTCTTGAGATCAGGCGTCGATGCGCGCGTGGCCGTGGTCGAGCACGGTGCGGTCGCGCGCGGGCACGCGGGCCCGGAAGTACAGGTCGTGCGGGCCTTCGCGATGCATTTCGACGCGCAGCGTCTCGCCCGGGAACACCGGCGCCGAGAAGCGCGCGAACAGGCTCTTCAGGCGCGCGGGGTCGTTGCCGCAAGCGTGGGCCAGCACCGCATGGCCCGCGATGCCCCAGGTACACAGGCCGTGAAGAATCGGCCGCTCGAAGCCGGCGGCGCGCGCCACCTCGGGGTCGGAATGCAGCGGGTTGCGGTCGGCGCACAGGCGGTAGAGCAAGGCCTGCTGCGGCAGCGTGGGAATGTCGACCACCATGTCGGGCGCGCGCTGCGGCACGGGCCTGGACGCCTCGGGCGCCGCGTCGCCCGGCACGGCCTCGGTCGCGAAGCCGCCGTTGCCGCGCGCGAAGGTCGTGTGCGTCACGGTCGCCAACGGCTCGCCGCTGGCCTGGTCGAACAGGACCTTGTCGTAGGTGACGGTGGCGCCGCGCCCCGGGCCCTTGTCGACGATGCGCGTCACGCGGTGGCGCGCCACCACCGTGCCGGACGCGGGCAGCGGCCGGTGCCACACCACCTTTTCTTCGCCATGCACGATCTGCGCGAAGTCGATGCCGGTGGCCGGGTCCTGCATCCACGAGCCCGGAAAACCCAGCACCACCGCGAGCGTGGGCAGCGCCAGCGGCATGCCGGCCACGGTGTCGTTGACGAACTTCAGCTGCGCCGCGTCGGTCGGGTCGCGGCCCAGGCCCAGTGCGAGCGCATAGCGCAGCGTGTCGTCGGTGCCGTAGCTGTGAACGATATCGGCGAAGGCCCAGGCCTTCAGCTTCACGGGGTCGATCATGGCGTCAGTCCAGCGTGGCGCCCGAGACCTTGACCACCTGCGCCCATTTCAGCACTTCGGCGTTCATGAAGTCGCCGAAAGCCTCGGGCGTGTTCCATGTCGCGGCAAAGCCTTGCGCGTCGAACTTGTCCTTCACCTCGGGCAGGGCCAGCGCTTTCTTCAGCTCGGCGTTCAGGCGCGCGATCACCTCGGGTGGCGTGCCGGCAGGTGCGAGCAGGCCGTTCCAGGCGATGGCCTCGTAGCCCGGCAGGCCCGACTCCGCCACGGTCGGAATGTCGGGTGCGGCGGGCGAGCGCCTGGCGCTGGTCACGGCCAGTGCCTTGAGCTTGCCGCCCTTCACGTGCGGCATGGCCGAGAGCATGGTGTCGAACATCAGCTGCGCCTGGCCGCCCATCACGTCGTCAGCGCGGGGGCGCTGCCCTTGTACGGGATGTGCGTCATCTTCACGCCCGCCATCGAGGCGAACAGCTCGGCCGACAGGTGCGTCGACTGGCCGTTGCCCGACGACGCGAAGTTCAATTGCCCCGGCTTGGCCTTGGCCAGCGCGATCAGCTCGCCGACGTTCTTCGCGGGCAGCTCGGGGTTGGCGACGATGACGAGCGGGCCGCTGGTGAGCAGCGAGACCGGCGTCAGGTCCTTGGTGAGCTTGTAGCCCAGGTTCTTGAACAGCGAGGGGTTGATGGCATGCGCCGTGGTCGCGACCACCAGCGTGTAGCCGTCGGGCGCGCTGCGCGCCACGAACTCGGCGCCGGTGTTGCCGCCCGCGCCGGGCCGGTTGTCGACGATGAACTGCTGGCCCGTCTGCTCCGACAGCTTCTGCGCGACCACGCGTGCAACGATGTCGGTCGGCCCGCCCGGCGGGTACGGCACGACCAGCTTCACGGGCTTGTTGGGGTAGCCCTGTGCATGGGCCATGGGAACGGCCGCGAGGCAGACCGCGGCGCCCAGCGCGCTCAACAGCTGCCGCCGGACGGAAGATCGGAACGAACGCATGCTTTGTCTCCTGCTTTGTGGTTGTCTTGATTGCGGTGGCGAATGCGGGGCGGGCGCTCAGCCTGGCGCTGGCGCGAAACGCACGAGCACATGACCCGCGTGCGCGAAGTAGCCGGCGCTCACGCGGTCGCCGATGCGCACGCCGGGCTCGGCATGCGCCATGAGGCGCGGCCCCTCGTCGAGCGTGACCAGCACCAGCGTGTACGGCGCGAGCGCGCGGAACTCGTCGGACGGCGCGCGCGAGACCACGGTGACGGCGTGCACCGTTGCGGTGCCGCGCGCGGTCTGCCATGCCAGGCGCGTGCTGCCGCAGTGCGCGCAGGCGTAGTGCGCCAGCGTCTGGGCATGGCCGCAATCGCTGCACGACTGGAAGCGCAATTCGCGATCCGCCAGCCCTTCGACGAAAGGCGCAGCCAATGCGCTGGAGGCGGCAGGCGCGCTGCTCATGCCGACACCTCGCGCGACAGGATCAGGCTCACGTGCGAGGACATGACGCCGCCGTCCGCATGCACGAACGCGTGCCGTGGCCGCCGCGACAACTGCCGCGCGCCGGCCTGCCCCGTCATCTGGCGGAAGGCCTCGACCGTGTGCGCCATGCCGCCCGCCACGCCGCAATGGCCGAAGGACAGCAGGCCGCCGTGGGTGTTGAGCGGCAGCGGGCCGTCGGGGCGGAAGTCGCCGTTGCGCACGCGCTGCGCGGCGCCACCGCGCGGCGCAAAGCCGATTTCTTCGAGCAGCATGGCCAGGGTGATGGTGAAGGAGTCGTAGATGCCCAGGCAGTCGATGTCCTCGACGCGCAGGCCCGCTTCGTCGAAGGCGCGCCGGGCCGCTTCGCCCGCGCCGCACTGCATGACGTCGGCCATTGCGCTCAGGTGCTGATGGCGGTGCGCCTGCCCTGCCCCGGCCATCGCGACGCTCGCCTCGCCGTGGGGCGACGCGGACACGACCAGCGCCATCGCGCCGTCGGAAATGGGGCAGCAGTCGAGCAGCTTGAGCGGCGCGGCAATCGGCTTGGAGGCGAGCACGTCGTCGAGCGAGATCGCCGTTTTCAGGTGCGCGTCGGGGTGGCCCGCTGCGTTGGCCCGCATCAGCACCGCGAGCTCGGCCAGGTCGGCTTCGCGCGTGCCGGTCTCGTGCATGTAGCGCGAGGCGAGCAGGCCGTAGTAGGCCGGCACCGAGGCGCCGTTGGGCACTTCGAAATCGGCGTCGCCCACCTGCGCGAGCGTCTGGATGGCGCTGTCGCGCGACTGGCCGCTGAGGCGGTTCTCGCCGGCCACCACCAGCACGTTGCGACAGCGCCCGGCGCGCACCAGGTCGCGCGCCAGCATCAGCATCGCGGAACCGGTGGCGCCGCCCAGTTGCAGGCTGTGCGCGTAGGCGGGCTTGAGCGAGAAGCGCTCGCAGAACAGCGTGGACAGCATCAGGTGCGGCAGCGTGGTCGCGTAGCCGCAGAGCACGCCGTCGATGTCGGCGCGGCGCAGGCCGGCCGTGTCCAGCGCCTGTTGCGCGGCTTCGGCCATCAGGTCGAGCGCGCCGCGGCCTTCGTGGCGGCCGAAGGCGGTGTTGCCGGCGCCGGTGAGGTACGTAGGGGAGTCGGTCATGGTCATTCAGTGAACGGCGGCGCGGCGGCCCGCGCCGCGCGAGGCTTGCGTGCTCTGGTGGGCGGCGCCGCTCCACAGCACTTCACAGGTGGCGCATTCGCGCTTGAGCGCTTGGCGAGCTCGACCTCGCGCGAGGTGATGCGGTCGTTGAGCGCCGCGATGCTGATGGCCGCAACGGGCCGGCCGTCGGCGCCGAGGATGGGCGCGGCGATGCCGCCCATGCGCTCGACCACCACGTCGAGCAGCACCGCGTAGCCGCGCTCGCGGGCTTCGAGCGCGTGGGTCTCGAGCAGCTTGGGCGTGATGCGCGGATAGCGCTTGAGCTGCGGCGCGATGACGGCGAGCGCGGCCTGCCGCTCGGCTTCGGGCATCCACGCGAGCAGCGCGAGGCTGCCCGCGCCCACGCCGAGCGGGCGGCGGCTGCCGACCGACAGGTAATTGGCGCGGATCGGAAAGCGCCCCTCCTCCACGTCGACGCACAGCGACTCGATGCCGCTGGGAATCGACAGGATCACGCTGTCCTCGAAGTGGCCCGTGAGGCGCAACAGGCTCGGGCGCACCAGCGGGCGCGGGTCGAAGCGGGCCAGCGCGGCGGCGCCGAGCACCAGCAGTTCGGCGCCCAGGCTGTAGTGCTTGGTCTGCGCGTCGCGCACCACGAAGCCGTCGCGCATTAGCACTTCGACCAGGCGCAGCACCGTGGTCTTGTCCAGGCCGGTGGCCACGGCGATGTCGGTGAGGCGGGTCACGCCGGGGTCGGACAGCGCGCGCAGGATGCGGCAGGCGCGCTCGACCGACGAGGTCGGCTCGGTCGTGCTGTTGGCCAGCACGGAGGTCGCGGAGCGGGGGCGGAGGGCCATCGGTCTTGTCTCTTTGTTTCATTCAACGGAACCGCTATTGCAGCGCTATTGAAGGACTGGCGCCATGGCCGGTCAAGCAAACGCCAAAAAGTTACTGCCAGCGAAACTTTTTGAGGGAAAACCCGAAATGGCCCCGCGGCCGCGCGGCGTCAGGGCAGGCGGTGCTGCCAGTAGCGGGCCTGGCGCGCGCGTTCGCAGGCGACCTCGGCGGGGTGCGCGCTGGTCCAGTGCGCGGCGCCGCAGCGGGTGTTCTCGACCAGTTGCACATCGCGCTCGCCATACCGCGCCGTCACCTCGGCGGCAGGGTGGCCGAAGCGGTTGCGGTAGCCGGCCTGCACGAAGGCGATGCGCGGCTGCACCGCGTCGAGGAAGGCCGCGCTCGACGAGGTCTTGCTGCCATGGTGCGGCGCCAGCAGCACGTCGGCGCGCAGCGACTGCGGCACGCGCGCGACCAGCGCGGCCTCTTGCAGCCGCTCGATGTCGCCGGCCAGCAGCGCGGTCGCGCGCCGTTGCCGATGCGCAGCACGCACGACACGGCATTGGGCTTGGCGGTGAAGGTCTGGTAGTCGTCCGCCGAGGGGTGCAGCACCTCGAAGCGCACGCCGTCCCAGGTCCAGTGCTGCCCCGCTTCGCAACGCCGCGCGGGGCGCAAGGCCTGCAGCGGGTGCGTGGCCTCGATGGAACTGAGCAGCGTCGCCTCGGGCTGCATCGCGAGCACGGCCGGCGCGCCGCCCGTGTGGTCGATGTCGCGATGGCTCAGCACCAGCAGGTCGAGCCGCTCGTCGTGGGCGCGCAGCAGCGGCACGAGCACGCGGTGGCCCGCATCGCTTTCGAGGCTGTAGCGCGGGCCGGTGTCGTACAGCAGGCTGTGCGTGGCGGTGCGCACCAGCACGGCGTTGCCCTGCCCGATGTCGGCGGCAAGCAGCTCGAACTCGCCCACGGTGGGGCGCGGTGCCTGCCACAGCAGCACGGGCAGCAGCAGCGGCACGCCGAGCGCGCGCAGGGACCACGGCAGGCGCATCGCGAGCAGCGCGCCGCCCGCCACGCCGCAGGCCGCCATCCACGGCGGCGGCGCGGCCATCGACAGCGTGGCGAAGGGTAAGCCCGCGCACCATTGCAGCAGCACGGCCAGCACATGCACCGCCCACCCGGCCGCGTCCCACGACGGTGCGACGGCCACGCCGAGCATGGCCAGCGGCGTGACGACCAGCGTGACCCACGGAATCGCGACCGCATTGGCCAGCAGCCCGACCAGCGACACCTGCTGGAACAGAAGGAGGCTCAGCGGCGTGAGCGCCAGTGTGATGACCCACTGCTCGCGAAAGAACCCGAACAGCCGCGAAGACGCGCCCGCGCGCGGCGCGCCGGGCACCGACGCATCGGTGGCGAACAGCACGCCCACCGCCACGAAGCTCAGCCAGAAGCCGGCCTGCATCAGCGCCCATGGATCGACCGCGACCACCACCGCGGCGGTCAGCAGCCACACATGCGGCCACGGCCAGCGCCGGCCCGTGAGGCGCAGCAGCGCAACCGTCGCGAGCATCCACACCGTGCGCTGCGACGGCACGCCCCCGCCGCTGAAGAGCGCATAGAGCCCGGCCAGCAGCACGCCGCCGACCAGCGCGGCCTGCGGCGCGGGAACACGCAGCATGAGACGCGCGCTGCGCCGCCACAGCCAGCCGACGGCATGCGCCGCGAGCCACGCGAACATGGTCACGTGCAGGCCCGAGATCGACATCAGGTGCGCCACGCCCGTTGCGCGGAACACGTCCCAGCCCGCGCGGTCGATGGCGCTCTGGTCGCCCGTGACCAGCGCCGCGATCACGCCGGCCCGCGCGCGGTCGGGCACGCGCTCGAACACCGCGTCGCGAACCGCTTCGCGCGCGCGCTCGACCGGGTGCAGCCAGGTGACGGCGATGCGCTTGGGCGCGGTATCGCGCGCGCCGGTTCGCACGGAGCCGTTGGCATGCACGCCCTGCTCCCACGACCACAGTTCGCTGTCGAAGCCGAAGGGATTGATGTTGCCGTGCGGCGCCTTCAGGCGCACGGTGAACTGCCATCGCTCGCCGGCGTGCACGGCGCCGACTTCGGCAAGAGGCACGGGCTTGTCGCCGGACGCGCGGCCCCACGGGCCGGTGCTCTGCGCGTACCAGCCGAGGGCAATGCGGTCGGGCACGCGCAAGGCTTCGCCGATGGCCGGCTCGGCCCAGCGCGCAGCGTCGACATCCAAACGGAATCGTGTTCCGGACTCATTGCGCTGCGGCATCTCCGCGACGACGCCCGTGACCACGAGGTCGCGGCCTTCGACGGAGGGCGCGAGCGCACCACGCTCATAGGCCACCGCGCGCCAGCCGGCGAGCCCCGCGCCGGCCATGGCGCCGCACAGCAACGCGAGCGTCACGACGGGCAGGCGGCGCTCGATGAAGGAACGCCCTCGCCACAAGCCCATGGCGGCCACGAGCAGCGAGGCCGCGTAGACCCACGCCGGCCAAAGCACCGGCTGGCGCAATTGCAAGGCCGCGCCGAGCACCGATCCGGCCAGCGCGGCAAAGCCCCAGGCCCCGTGCACGGCATGGCCGGACGCGCGAAATCGCGTCACCGACGAACGTCCGAACCCATGATGCAAACCCTCCCCCAAGTCACGCTCAGTGGCGCGTTAATTGCTAAGCATCTGGGCTAGTATGCGTCTCACCAGAGACATCTTTTCGATGCAATCTGCCAGTACTGCACACAAAAACGCATGTCCATTCACGCCGCACTCCACCACGTCACCCACTACAAATACGACCGCCTGGTGCAGTTGGGCCCGCAGGTCGTGCGCTTGCGTCCCGCGCCGCACTGCCGCAGCAACGTCATCTCGTATTCGCTGCGCGTCGAACCCGCGGAGCACTTCGTCAACTGGATGCAGGACCCGTTCGCCAACTACCAGGCGCGGCTCGTGTTCCCCGAGAAGACACGCGAGTTCAAGGTCACGGTCGACCTCGTGGTCGAGATGGCGGTCTACAACCCCTTCGACTTCTTCCTCGAGCCCCAGGCCGAGAACTTCCCGTTCAAGTACACGGCCTCGCAGGCTGAAGAGCTGGCGCCCTACCTCGTCACCGAAACGCCCACGCCGCTGCTGCAGGCTTACCTCGACAAGATCGAGCGCAAGGAACAGCGCACCATCGACTTCCTGGTCGGCATCAACCAGCAGGTGCAGCAGGACGTCAACTACCTGATCCGCATGGAGCCCGGCGTGCAGACGCCGGAAGAAACGCTCGCCAGCGGCAGCGGCTCCTGCCGCGACTCGGGCTGGCTGCTGGTGCAACTGCTGCGCCACTGCGGGCTGGCCGCGCGCTTCGTCTCGGGCTACCTGATCCAGCTCACGCCCGACGTGAAGGCGCTCGACGGGCCGAGCGGCACCACGGTCGACTTCACCGACCTGCACGCCTGGTGCGAGGTGTTCCTGCCGGGCGCGGGCTGGATCGGCCTGGACGCCACCTCGGGCCTGCTGGCCGGCGAGGGCCACATTCCGCTGGCGTGCACGCCCACTTCGAGCGCGGCGCCCATCGAAGGCGGCGTGGACGAGTCCGAGGTCGAGTTCGGCCACGAGATGAAGGTCACGCGCATCTACGAATCGCCGCGCGTCACCAAGCCCTACACCGAAGAGCAATGGGCCGAGGTGCTGACCCTGGGCGACGCGGTCGACGCGCGCCTGAAGGCCGGCGACGTGCGCCTGACCATGGGCGGCGAGCCCACCTACGTGGCCACCAGCGACCGCGACGCGGCCGAGTGGAACACCGACGCGCTCGGCCCCACCAAGCGCGGCTACGCCACCGAACTCGTGCACAAGCTGCGCGCCGAATACGGCAAGGGCGGCTTCCTGCACTTCGGCCAGGGCAAGTGGTATCCGGGCGAGCAACTGCCGCGCTGGGCGCTGTCGATCTTCTGGCGCGCCGACGGCCAGACGCTGTGGCACGACCCCGAGCTGTTCGCCGACGAGCGCTTTCCCACGCACTACACCAGCGAAGACGCGCGCCGCTTCACCAACGTGCTGGCGCACAAGCTGGGCCTGACCGAGCGCTACATCCAGCCCGGCTACGAAGACATCTACTACTACCTGTGGCGCGAACGCCGCCTGCCGGTGAACGTCGACCCCTTCGAGTCGAAGCTGGACGACGAGCTCGAACGCGTGCGCCTGCGCCGCGTGTTCACGCAGAAGCTGGACGCGGTGATCGGCTACATGCTGCCCATCGAGCCCGGCAACGCCAACGGCGACGCCCCCGCGCTGGCCGGCCCGGCCTGGAAGACCGGCCCCTGGTTCCTGCGCGACGACCGCCTCTACCTGATTCCGGGCGACTCGCCCATGGGCTACCGCCTGCCGCTCGACTCGCAGCCGTGGGCCAGCAAGGGCGACTACCCCTACCTGGTCGAGCGCGACCCGACCGCGCCGCGCGGCGCGCTGCCCAGCGCGGCCGACTACCGCGCGCGCTACACCGCCACCACCACGGGCGCCTCGGGCGGCGCCGACCTGGGCGCCGTGCCTTACGCCTTCGGCACGCCGCCGGTCGTGCCCTCGTCGCTGCGCATGCAGTCGCCGGGCGCCGGCGGAAGCGATGGCGATGCATCCGCGGCCTCACGCAACAACGACGACACGGCCGACAACACCGCCGCCACGCGCCAGCCGCTGCGCGGCGAGTCGGCCCACTGGGTCACGCGCACCGCGCTGTGCGTCGAGGTGCGCGACCCGCGCCGCGCCAACGGCCCCGCGGCCGAGAAGAAGGGCAATGCCTCTGGCGTGCTCTACGTCTTCATGCCGCCGCTCGCGCGCCTGGAGGACTACCTGGACCTCGTGGCCGCCGTCGAAGCCACCGCGCGCGACCTGGGCATGCGCATCGTGATGGAAGGCTATCCGCCGCCGCGCGACCCGCGCCTGAAGATGCTGGCCGTGACGCCCGACCCGGGCGTGATTGAGGTCAACATCCACCCGGCCCACAACTGGAAGGAACTGGTCGACCACACCGAGTTCCTCTACAACGCCGCGTTCGAAACGCGCCTGTCGGCCGAGAAGTTCATGACCGACGGCCGCCACACCGGCACCGGCGGGGGCAACCACTTCGTGATGGGCGGCGCCACGCCCGCCGACAGCCCGTTCCTGCGCCGGCCCGAGCTGCTGGCCAGCCTGCTGCTCTACTGGCACAACCACCCGTCGCTGAGCTACCTGTTCTCGGGCATGTTCATCGGCCCGACCAGCCAGGCACCGCGCGTGGACGAAGCACGCAACGACCAGGTCTACGAGCTCGAAATCGCCCTGCAGGAAATTGCGAAGAACCGCGAGATCTACGGCCAGAACATGCCCGCGTGGCTGGTCGACCGCACGCTGCGCAACATCCTGATCGACGTGTCGGGCAACACGCACCGCAGCGAGTTCTGCATCGACAAGCTCTACTCGCCCGACTCCAGCACCGGCCGCCTCGGCCTGCTGGAGCTGCGGGCCTTCGAAATGCCGCCGCATGCGCGCATGAGCATCGCGCAGCAACTGCTGATCCGCGCGCTGGTGGCCCGCTTCTGGGACGAGCCCTACAAGGCGCCCGTCACGCGCTGGGGCACCGAGCTGCACGACCGCTTCCTGCTGCCGACCTTCGTGAAGATGGACTTCGACGACGTCATCAGCGAAATGCGCCAGGCCGGCTTCGCGTTCGATGCCGACTGGTTCGCGCCGCATTTCGAGTTCCGCTTCCCGCTGGTCGGCCAGATGCAGGCCATGGGCGTGGAGCTGTCGCTGCGCAACGCGCTGGAGCCCTGGCACGTGATGGGCGAGGAAGGCTCGGCCGGCGGCACGGTGCGCTATGTCGATTCGTCGCTGGAGCGCATCGAGGTGCGCGTGACCGGCCTGAACGAAAGCCGCCACGTCGTCACCGTCAACGGCAAGGTGCTGCCGCTGCAGCCCACCGGCGTGACCGGCGAGTTCGTGGCCGGCGTGCGCTACAAGGCCTGGAACCCGCCTTCGGCGCTGCACCCGAGCATCGGCGCGCATGCCCCGCTGACCTTCGACCTGGTCGACACCTGGATGAAGCGCTCGCTGGGCGGCTGCCAGTACTTCGTCGCCCACCCGGGCGGTCGCAACTACGACACCTTCCCGGTCAATGCCTACGAGGCCGAGAGCCGCCGCCATTCGCGCTTCACGCGCACCGGCCACACGCCCGGCCTCATGCGCACGCCGCCGGCCACCATCGAGCTGCCGGGCAGCCGCGAGTTCCCGTTCACGCTCGACCTGCGCCGCTGACGGGGATGCCTACCACACCGCCGCAGCGGCCTTGCCGTGACGGCGGTGTGACAATCCCCCTCCTGTGGAACCCTTGAACGAATCACTGTTCGGCGCCCAGGCACTGGAATTTCCAGCGGCCCTGGCGTCGGCGCTCGCCCCGGCCGCCCTGCCCGGACATTTCGACGAACTGCGCGGACAGGCCACGCCGGTGGCGCCGCCCCGGCCGGCGACAGGCGCTGCCGCCGCCCCGCAAGCGCCGCAGCTGTACGACGCCGCAGCGGAGCAGCGACTGCTGCCTTCGCAATCACAGTCCCAATCGCAAGCTGCCGGCCCCCAGTCGCAAAGCCAGTCCCAGTCGTCCTCGCAGGCCCAGCAGCCAGCCCCGCCCGGCGAGCAACCGCCGCTCACGCCCGCCTGGAACGACTTCTTCGAACAGCTCGGCCCGGGCGGCTTCACGACCTGCCCCGGCGCGCGCCAGCCTGGAGCGGCAGATCCGCGACAACGGCGTCACCTACAACGTCTACGCCGACGCCAACGGCCCGCAGCGCCCCTGGTCGCTCGACCTGTTCCCGCTGATCGTCTCCCCCGAGAGCTGGAGCCAGATCGAGCCGGCGTGCTGCAGCGCGTGCGCGTGCTCGACCGCGTGATGGCCGACGTCTACGGCCCGCAGCAGCTGCTGGCCGAAGGCCTGATTCCCCCGGCCTTGGTGCGCGGCCACCCCGGCTACCTGCGCGCGCTGCACGGCGTGAAGCCGCCCGGTGACACCTGGTTGCACATTGCCGCCTTCGACCTCGCGCGCGGCCCCGACGGCAACTGGTGGGTGGTGTCGCAGCGCACCCAGGCGCCCTCGGGCCTGGGCTACCTGCTCGAGAACCGGCTGGCCATCACGCGCCAGTTCCCGCAGGCCTTCGAGGCCCTGCAGGTGCAGCGCCTGGCCGCCACCTACAGCGCCATGATGGAAGGCCTGCAGCGCATGTGCCCGGCCGGCGTTCCGCCGCACATCGCGCTGCTCACGCCCGGCCCGTACAACGAAACCTATTTCGAGCACGCCTACCTCGCGCGCTACCTGGGCATCACGCTGGTCGAGGGCAGCGACCTCACGGTGCGCGACCAGCGCCTGTACCTGAAGACGCTGCAGGGCCTGCGCCCGGTGCACGGCCTGATCAAGCGGCTGGACGACCAGTTCCTCGACCCGCTGGAGCTGCGCCCCGATTCCACGCTCGGCGTGCCCGGCCTGCTGCAGGCCATTCGCGCGGGCAACGTGCTGGTGGCCAACATGCCGGGCTCGGCGTTCCTCGAGTCGCCCGCGCTGCTCGGCTTCCTGCCGGGGCTGGCGCGCCGCCTGATCGGCGAAAAGCTCAAGCTGCCCGCGCTGCCCACCTGGTGGTGCGGCGAGCGCGCCGCGCTCGAATCGGTGCTGCCGCAACTGGCCGACTGCGCCATCAAGCCCACCTACCCCGGCTTCGACGGCCGCGCCAGCTTCGACGCCGTGCTCGGTAGCCAGCTCGGTCGGCGCGAGCTCGACGAGTGGGCCGGCCGCATCGTGCGCGAGGGCGACGTCCACACCGTGCAGGGCTACCAGCCGCTGTCGCAGATGCCCACCTGGGCCAACGACATGGGCCCGGGCCACATCGCGCCGCGCGCCGTGATGCTGCGCGTGTTCGCGGTGAGCGACGGCGCGCAGTCGTGGCGCGTGCTGCCCGGCGGCCTGGCCCGGCTCGCGGGGCCCGATGCGCAGATCGCCTCCATGCAGCGCGGCGGCAGCAGCGCCGACGTGTGGGTGCAGACGCACGGGGAGGTCGACCGCACCACGCTGCTGCAGCCGCACGCCACGCCCGCCTCGCTCGCGCGGCACCGCGCGCCCGTCACCAGCCGCGCGGCCGAGAACATGTTCTGGCTCGGCCGCTACACCGAGCGCGCCGAAAACGCGGTGCGCCTGGCGCGCCTCACGCTCAATTTGCTGGGCGGCGAAGACCAGTCGTCGCGCCCGCTGCTCGAATGGCTGCACCGCATGGCGCTGCGCAACGCGCTGGTGCCGGCCGAGGCGCCGAGCGCGCCGCAGTCGCGCCGCGTGTTCGAGCGCGCGCTGATCGCCGAGCTGGGCGACGTCGAGCGCGGCGGCAGCGTCGGCTTCAGCCTGATGTGCATCCGGCAGGCCGCGGCCGCCGTGCGCGAGCGGCTGTCGCAGGACAACTGGAACCAGATCGTGCGCGCCGAGGCCGACTTCCTGCGCCGGGCCGCCGAGCAGGCCGGCGAAGGCAGCTTTGCCGCCAGCGCCGCGCTGCGCGCGCTCGAGTCCGCCAGCACCGCGCTGGCCGCCATGACCGGCGCGCAGACCGACCGCATGACGCGCGACGACGCCTGGCGCCTGCTGTCGATCGGCCGCCACATCGAGCGGCTGGGCTTCCTGTCGAACGCGCTGCAGGCCGCTTCGAGAACGGCGCCGTGCACGAGGTCGGCGGTTTCGAAGCCATGGTGGCGCTGTTCGACAGCACCATCACCTTCACGCGCGCTACCAGCAGCGCCGCGACGTCGCGACCATGGTCGACCTGCTGGTGCTCGACGCCGAGAACCCGCGCTCGCTGGCCTGGGTCACGCAGACGCTGCGCGGTCGCATCGCGCGGCTGGCCGGCAGCGCGCCGGGCAAGCTCACGGCCCTGTCTTACGAGTTGCCCGACCCGGCCACCTGGACGCTCGAACACCTGTGCGCCGCCGGGCCCGACGCCAACTACCCGGCCCTGGCCGAGCTGCTCGCCAGCTGCGAAACGGCCGCCTACCATGTGTCGGACGCCATCGGCACACGCTACTTCACGCTCACCTCGGAATCGCTTCGCTCGGTCGGAGCCTGATTCCCAAACAACGAATGTTCCAAGGAGGCAAATACATGTCAGGCATCGCCACAATCCATCGCCGCTTCGCACTCACCGCCGCCGCTGTGCTCGCGGCCCTTGCCATGGCGGGCTGTGGCAAGCAACCGGAAGCGGCCGCGCCCGCCGCCGCCAGCGCACCGCCCCCGCCGGCCGCCG
>NZ_MOWM01000049.1 GCF_016082275.1 Variovorax sp. E3 | reverse complement strand
CGCGCCGCCGCGATGCGCCCGGCCAGCGGGCCGGGGCCCAGCTTCCAGCGCGAGCGGCCGTCGACCTTCACGCTGTGCACGTGGCCGCGGTCGGCCAGGTGGCTCAGCTGCTGGCGCAGCGCGGCGCCGCCGGCTTCGGGCTGCAAGCCGACGATGCATTCGGCCAGCATGCGTTCGAGCTCCTTCGCGGAGGCCGCCTCGTGCGCCTCCAGGTGCGTGGCGACGGCGCGCCGCACGTCGGCCGCCAGTTCGTGGGGGTTGTCGCGTGTCGTCGTGTTCATGCGCGGGTCTCCTCGTCGGTTGCGGGGCCGCCGAAGGTGTCGAGCACGCGGCGGGCGATGCGGTCGGTGCGCGCCTTGCCGGCGCCGTACTTGCCGCTGGCGTTGAGCACCTGGCTCACCGCCGCGGGACTGATGTGCAGTTGCGCGGCGACCTCGGAGCGCGGGCGCCCGGTGCAGGCATCGCGCAGCAAGGCGAACCACGCCTGGCTCATATAGGAAGGGGGCGTGTCGGTCATCGGGCCACCTCCGCGCGGGATGCGGGCAGCGGCGGCGGCGTGGCGCCGATGTCGCGCAGCAGGGCGTAGCGCTTCATGCCGTCCACGCGCCGGGCGTCGACGCGCACGGCCCGCGGGCACTGCCGCGACCACGACAGCAGCAGCGCGCCGGCCTGGCGGCGGCCCTGTGCGATGTCGTCGTCGGCCTGCGCGTTGTCGTTCAGCAGCAGCGCCGCGGCCTCGTCGGCCGTCAGTGCGCGGCGGATGCGCAGCAAGTTCCACAGGCGGGTGGCGAACGGGTCCGCGGCGCGGACCTGCGCATCGGGCGCGGCCGTGGGGGCGCTCGTCTCGCCCTGTGCCGCTGCTTCGGCGCGGCGGTCCGCCAGCGCCATCAGCGCCTTGGCGACGAACCATTCGGATGTCGTGTGTTCCATCACGCGCCTCCTGTCTGGCGCGCGCGGCCTCCGGTCTCGGTCAAGGTTTTCTTCACAGTACGTTTCTCCTCGCTTGTGGCACTGCTGCTCCGTTCACTGGCACGCCCGGTGAAGGCCGGGGCCTTCGTCGGGGACTCTTCAAGCTCCGTTTTCGCGCCCTCCCCGGGGTGCGCGAGGCCGTTCGGATTGCGCGTCAGCGCGATGCCCCGGTCGCGAGGCCGCTGGTAGCGGCCTGGCCAGATCACCTCCGGCGCGACCCCCAGGGCGCGGGCCACGATGCGTTCGGCCGCAACCCACGGACGGTTCAGGACTTCGTTGATATGCGCGTATCCGTGTTCTTTTGCCAACTTGGACAGGTTGGTCCCGCTCATTTCGAGTGCTGCTTTAACCTGAGCAGGGTGCCAATCCATCAAAATATGTTGTTTTGTGTCGATGGGCCTGATTATGCACACAAATCAGGTTTTCACAAACAAGAAAAACATGAAAACGAACATTTACATGAGCTCAGACACGAATCGGGTTGTAAAAAGACTTCCGTGTGTCTAGGATGTGCGCGTTCGCACAAATCAAAGTTAACGTGACCTCGCAAATCAACACTCCACCCGACGACGAACAAGTGAAGGCTCGCGTGGGCGAACTGGCCCTTGCGCAAGGCGCGCGGGTTCGCGATCTGCGCAAGCAGAAGGGGCTCACCATCGACGACCTCGCGCAGCGCAGCGGGCTGCACTTCAATACGGTGGGCCGCATCGAGCGGGGCGTGAGCGACGCCAGCCTCGAGCAGCTGTACGTGATGGCACTGGCGCTGGGGGTCGATCCGTCGGAGCTCAACCCCTTCCAGCCCGCCCACCCGCCCAGCCAGCTGTCGAGCGGGCTGGACGACGAGGTCTTCGTGCTGGTCGAACTGCTCGACGTGCGCGTGAGCGCCGGCAACGGCGCCATCAACGGCTCGCAGGAACACATGGGCCGCTTCGCGTTCAGCCGCTCGTGGATGGCGCGCAAGGGCGTGAAGCCGGTGCACGCGCGCATCGTGCATGCGCGCGGCGACTCGATGGCCGACAAGATCAACAACGGCGACATCCTGCTGGTCGACACCGCCACCAAGTCGCTCGACCAGGACGGCGTGTACGTCATACAGCTCGACGGCCACGACTACGTGAAAGTGCTGCAGCGCGACTTCTCCACCGGCGG
Organism: Variovorax sp. E3; assembly: GCF_016082275.1. GTDB lineage: Bacteria > Pseudomonadota > Gammaproteobacteria > Burkholderiales > Burkholderiaceae_C > Variovorax. Next base: position 44,035 of record NZ_MOWM01000049.1, on the reverse strand, counting down.
GCTGCAGATCATCAGCTACAACCCCGCGTACAAGCCGCAGGTGCTGAGCGCCGAGCAGGCGGCCGACCTGCACATCAGCGGCCGTGTGGTGTGGCACGGCGGCGAGATCTGACGCGCCGTTGCCGGTGCGGTAAAGGGCGCTTCAACGCACCCTGAAAAAAAGAGGCCGGCTCATGTCGGCCTCAGTCGTTTGAGGCCCTCGCCCGACCATTCGGGTCATGGGCAACGACACCTCTCGAACACTCTTTCATCGACGCCGCGCACGTGAGCGCGGCGAGGCGCCGCGCCAGCTGCTGGCCGTGCTCGCGCTCAGCGCGGCGGGGCTCATCGGCATCGTCGCGCGCGAGGGCTACAGCGACAAGGCGTACCCCGACCCCATGCACGGCACGGCCGTGCCGACCATCGGCTTCGGCACCACGGGCGGCGTGCGCATGGGCGACACCACCACGCCCGTGCCCGCGCTGCAGCGCGCGCTGCGCGACGTGCGCACCTACGAAGGCGAACTCAAGCAATGCGTGAAGGTGCCGCTGCACCAGCACGAGTACGACGCCTACGTGAGCCTGGCCTACAACATCGGCGCCTTCAACTTCTGCACTGGCGGCCAGAAGGGCCGCACGTCGGTGCTCGTGCAGCGGCTCAACGCGGGTGACTACGCGGGCGCGTGCAACGCCATCCTCGGCTGGAAGTACGTGGGCAAGACCGACTGCTCGGCGCCCGGCAACAAGTCCTGCGCGGGCATCTGGAAAGACCGCCTCCGGCTGCATGCGCAATGCATGGGGAGCGACGCGCCATGAGCGGCCTTTCCGGCAAGGCCTGGGCGGGCTTGATCGGCGGCGTGGCGACGGTGTCGCTGCTCGCTGCCTGCGGCTTCGCGGTCCACGAGGCCGGCCGCATGAAAGAGCGCGCCGCCTGGCAGCAGAAGGAAACGCAGCGCGCCGTGCAGCTCGCGCAAGACCTGCAGGCCGAGTACGAGCGCGGCCGCGCCGCGTCGGCGAAGTACCAGCTGGGCGCGAGTGCCCTGCAGGCCAGCTATCTCTCCCTCGAGGCCCGACCCATGACTTGCGCCAGCGCGTTTCCCTCGTCGTCCCTGCCCGCCGCACCGGGCGGCCAGCGCCATCACCGGCCGCGACCGCGTCGCCCGCCGACACGCCACCACCGCCCGAGGCTGCTGACGACGGCCCTCCTCGCCTCAGCCTTGCTGCTGTGTGGATGTGGAACAGCGCCCTCGCGGGCACCGACGTACCCGCGGGTGCCTGCGGACTTGCTGATACCTCCAGCGAGGCCTGTGCTGCTGACGCCGGCCTCGGCGTCGACGACGCCTGGGCCAACCACGCCATCACGCCCGCTCATGCGCCGCGGACCGGCTCCGGCACCGCGCGCTGATCGAGTTCCTTACAGAAAGACCCGCCCCATGAGCGACCACCCCCACGCACGCACGCAGGAGCTGCTGCTGCTCGGCCAGATCCACGGCCTGGTGCAGGCCCTGAAGGACGGACAGGACCGGCAGAACCGCCGCATGGACGGCTTCGACACGCGCTTCGATGCGCTCGACGGCCGGCTGCGCACGGTCGAGCAGCGCGCGGCCGTCTTCGGCGCCGCATCGGGCGGCGCGATGGCCATCGGCACCGCGCTGCTCGCCGAGGCCGTCAAGCAGTGGTTCCGCAACGGCCCCGGCATCAACTGAGCGGCGAGGGGGCGGCGGATGTCGGCCTCAGCCATTCGGGCCTGCACCGCGACAGTTCATTCACCAACCCATCCATCAACGAAGCAAGCGATCGATGTTCACTTCCACACCGAACGGAGCCCAGGCATGAGCCGTCTCGACACCCTTCGCAGCGCCATCGTGCAGACGCTGAACACCGTGCCGCAAGTCGGCCGCGTTCACGACCGCGAGCGCTCCCTGGCCGACGAAGCCGCGCTGCGCGCGCTCTTCCTGCATGACCTGCCGGGTGGCGGCCAGCAGCTGCGCGGCTGGTGGCTGCGCCGCACCGCCACCGAGGAGCGCAGCGTGAACGCCGCGGGCCGCGCGATGAGCGTGGACACCTGGACCGTGCACGGCCTGCTCGCGTTCGACGACGCCGCCGCTTCGGAGCTGGTGTTCGACGCGCTCATCGAGGACATCCGCGACGCCGTGCGCGCCGACCCCACCTTCGGCGGCGCGTGCGCCTCTGGCCCGCTCACCGACGACAAGCGCACCGACGGCGTGCAAGTCGACGGCACCGGCCTCGTCACCTTCTGCGGCGTGCGTTGCCACGGCATCGCGCTGCAGCTGCGGACCTGGCGCTACCTCTGACTGCCGCTGGGCAGCTTTTTTCTCTTTTGTTTTTTCGACAACCAACCAACCAACCACCAACGGAGAACGCCGACATGGCAAAACTCATGCGCAAGATGGCCATCCTGGCCAAGGCTGAAACGGTACGCGGCACCGACGCCCTGCCCACCGGCGCGGCCAACGCGATCCTGGTCAGCGAAGTCACGCTGACCCCCATCGAAGGCGACGTCGTCCAGCGCGACAACGTGCGCCCGTACTTCGGCTCGCGCGGCTCCGTGCTGGTCACGCAGTACAGCAAGATCGCCTTCTCGGTCGAGATCGCGGGCGTGGCCGCCGCCGGCGACGTGCCCGGCTACGCCGCGCTGATGCGCGGCTGCGCCATCGCCGTCACCACGGCCGCGGGCACCAGCACCACCTTCGCGCCGGCCACCGACGCGCTCGAGTCGCTCACCATCTACGGCAACGTCGACGGCACCGTCTACAAGATGACCGACGCGCACGGCAACGTGAAGGCCACCATCAATGCCAAGGGCATTCCGAAGTGGCAGTTCGAGTTCACCGGCCTGTTCGTGCCCGCCGAAGACGCGCCGCTGCCCGTGGCCGACTACACGAAGTTCATGGACCCGCTGGGCGTGAACAAGGCCAACACCACGCTCTCGCTCGACGGCCTCGGCGTGGCCGCCAACGCCTTCGCCTTCGACGCAGGCAACACCGTCGTCAAGCGCGACCTGATGACGGTCGACGCCGTCGACATCACCGCGCGCGTGTCGACCGGCTCCGTCACTTTCGAGAACACCTCCGTGGCCACCAAGGACTGGATCGGCATGGCGCGCGCCAGCCAGCGCGTGAACCTGGCGCTCAAGCACGGCCAGGGCGCGAGCAACGTCGTCGAGTTCCTGTCGCCGCGCGCGCAGATCGGCAAGCCGACCTTCAGCGACGTCGACGGCGTGCAGATGATCACCGTGCCGCTCGAGTTCGTGCCCACCGGCGCGGGCAACGACGAGTGGTTGATCGTCGTTCGCTGAGTTTCGACACACCACACCACGCCACTTCACTCCATCGAGGAACAGACAGAGATGCCCCAGAAACTCAAGATCGCGATCAAGCCGACCTTCATCGCGCCGGTCGTGATGCGCGTGCCCGGCGACGGCCAGGTGGAGGAAGTGCGCTTCAGCGCCGTCTTCAAGCGCCTGACCAAGTCCGACAACGACACCCTGCAGACCCGCCTGGACGGCCGCAGCCTCACCGACAGGGAGCTGCTGGACATGGTGCTGGCCGACTGGAAGGACCTGCAAGGCGACGACGGCGCGCCCTTCATCTGCACCACCGAGAACCGCGCGGCGGCGGTGGAGGAATGGCCGTCTTTCGAGGCCGCCATTGCCTACAGCTACTTCGAGCACGCCTACCCGGCCGCGGTAAAAAACTGAGAGGCGCCGCGCGCCTTGTGCTCGGAGCAGAGCATCGCGTCCACGACGAGCTGGACGACGATCTCCGCAGCCAGTGCGCGTCGCTCGGTCTCGACCCGACCCGGCTCGTCTCTTCGACGGCCAACGGCGGCGGCCCGCCACCTTTCGAGCTATGGCCCGAACACCAGGAAGCATTCGAGGTGTTCCATGCCTGCCGAACGCAGTGGCGGGTCGTCGCGGGTGCGGCGGGCGCGTGGTTCCAGGGGCTGGACTTCGCGCCGTCGACGTCGCCATGAAGCGCCTGGGCATTCCACGCGCGCGCCAGCGCGAGGTGTTCCTGCAGCTGCAGGTGATGGAAGACGAAGGCATCGCGGTGCTGAACGTCTAGCGGCACCGCGGGCCCACCGGCCATCGAAGAAGCATGGGGCCGGCAGATGTCGGCCTTATTTTTTCTTACCTCAAACGGACCATATAGACATGGCTGCGACACAACAACTAGCGATTCAGATGACGATGAACGCTTCGTCGATGAAGGCGGACCTGGCCGAGGTCTTGAGCGAATTTTCAAAGTTCGTCGACAGGATATCGAGCGGCGCCAGCAAGGCGGAAGAGGCCAAGGCGAAGGCGGCAGCCTCCGCCAAAGAGGTTGCTTCTTCTTTTCAGAGCCTGTTCTCCAGCATCCAGAGCGGTCAGTCGCCTTTGACCTCGCTGGTGGGTGAAGGAGCGAAGCTTGTGACCTCCTTCGGCGGTGTCGGCTCGGCCGTCGGCGCGGTGGGCTCGTACTTCAAAAGCATCGTCACGCCCCTCAACCTGGCAACGAATGCCGTGACCATGCTGACCGAGGCCTATGTCGAAGGCAGCAAGGAAGCCACGGCCTACGCCACCGCGAAGGCGATGACCGGCAACTACGTCGGCCTCACATCCGACCAGTTGCAGACAAAGGCCATCGATATCGCTGGCACGCAAGGCACACAGGCCAAGGCCGCGGAAGCAGTGGCTGCGGTGGTCAACACCGGCAGGATCAGCGGAAGCGTCGTCAGCGAAGTGGCTGGCGCGACCGCGGAGATGAACCGGGTGCTGGGCACGTCGATCAACGAAGCCGTGGGCAATTTCGTCAAGCTGGCGGACGAGCCCTCGAAGGCGTCGGTCAAGCTCAACGAGACCTACCACTACCTGAGTGCGAGCACCTACGAGCGCATCGTCGCGCTCGAAAAACAGGGCAAGACCGAAGAGGCGGCGGCGCTCGCGCAGAAAACATTCGCCAATGCGATGAAGGAGCGCACCGCGGAGGTCGTCGCCAACCTCGGCAGCCTTCAACGCGGCTGGTTGAGCGTCACTGGAATTGCCGCGAAGGCTTGGGACGCCATGCTCAATGTCGGGCGTCCCGTCACGCTTCAGCAACAGATCGACGCGGTCGACAAGCAGATTGCGCAGATCGATGTCACGAAGCAAGGCAAGGGCTTCGTCAGCAATGGCGGCGGCGCGGCCTTCGGACGAGGCACGTCCGGCGCGAAGCTGGATGTGGAGCGGGCGGAGGCGGTGGCCAAGCGAGACGCGCTGTTGGAAAGCCAGAAGGCCGCATCGAGGGCCGAGTCTCAAAAAGCAGACGCTGTTCGTGTTCGAGATACAGACCTCGCCAAGAGCGTCAAGAACAACGAAAAGAAGGATGGCGAAGGGCGACGAAGCTCAACAGGTACTTCCGGCATCGGCCGTGCCGAAGACGACGGTCTTCGAATGAGCATCGAAGCCGTTCGCGAGGATTACAACGCCAAGGCGCGAGTGACCGCCGAAGGCTTCAAGAACATCGACAGCCTGCGTAAGCGCGATCTGATCGACGATTACGCGGTCGCTCGCCAGAAGCGAGAGCTCCGCCTGAAAGACCTCAAGGACCAGGAAGACGCGATCCTGGCCGAGCGACGCTTGCTGGGCTCCAGGAAGGGCTCGGCCGCTGACAGGCAGAAGCTGGACATCCGTTCGAAAGCGGTTGAGCAGCAGCGCGAGTTTGTCGACAAGGAGACCGACCGCTCTTTCGCGGAGCTGGACGCGACATCCCAGAACGGAGTGTTGAAGACGTCACAGCAGGCCACGGACAAGATTCGCGAACAGGTGCGCGCACAAGAAGAGCAGAACGCGGTGTTCGGGCTCACCAAGGAGGCCGTGCAGCAGCTGAACATCGAGCAGACCCAGCGGCAGATCAACGATCTGGAAGCGACGAACAACGTCGTGCCTGGCTACATCCAGTCTCTACGTGACCGCCTTGATGCCGAGAAAGCGCTCCTGAAGGCCACTCAAGCCGGTGACAGCCTGAAAACCGACGCCGACAAGAAGAAAAACGAAAAGGAAGAGGACGACAAAAAGTCCAAGAAGATGTCTGAAGACATCGGCGGCGTGTTCCGCGATGGGTTCGTGAATCTGCTGGAAGGTGGAGGTCAGGGCGCGATCAACAAGATGGGCGAAGCGCTCAAGAAGAAGCTTGTCAAGTCGTTGGCGGATGCGTTTTACGACGCGACCGTGAAGGACGCCGTGGAGGGTTTTTCCGGTTGGCTGACCGGTGCACTGAAGGGCTCGGGATCAGGGGGAGGCGCTTCTTCCGCTGGGGGTTCTTCTTCGGCACTCGGCGGGATCTTCGGTGCAGTGTCAGGTCTTCTTGGCGGCGCCTGGAGTTCCGCCGCAGCGGGCATTGCCAATGTCATGGGAGGCGACACGCTGGGCACCATGATCGGCTTGCGAGGATGGACCGCGAGCGCCAACGGCAACGTCTTCTCGTCCCCCGGCCTGCACGTCTATGCCAACAGCGTGGTCGGCAAACCCACGTTCTTCCCGTTCGCCAACGGCATCGGCCTGATGGGCGAAGCCGGCCCCGAAGCCATCATGCCTCTGCGCCGTGGCTCCGACGGCCGCCTCGGCGTCAGCGCGCCTGGTGGTGCGGGCGACGCGCCGACCATCCAGTTCGCGCCCTCCACGTCTTCCACATCGACGCCCGTTCCGATCGCGGCGCGGTGATGGCGGACATGCAACGCCTGCTCGCGGAAAACAACCGCGGGCAGATGGAACAACTCAAGCGCGTGAAGGTGCTCCCCCAATGACCATCGTGACTCTTCCGTCCGACCTGCCGGTGAAGCGGCAGGACTTCGGCCTCCAGGTTTTCGACCTGACTTTCAGCAACAGCGAATCGGGATCGATGCAGGTGGCCGTGCTCGGGCCTGCGCGACGCACCTGCTCGCTCGTAAGCGAGGAGCGAATTCCGCTGATGCGCGAAGCCGCCGCCTGGCGTGCGCTCGTGCATTCGATGCGCGGCCAGGTCAACGTGCTGGCCGTGCACGACATGCTGCAGCCCGTGCCGCGCGGCACCGCGCGCGGCACATGGACCGCAAGGGCCGCTGCTGCCGGCGCTTCCGAGCTGACGATCCAGCTGGGCGTTTCCGAGGTCGGCAAGACCTTGCTGCAGGGCGATTGGATCGGCGTCAACCAGGGCTCGAACCATCGCCAGATGCTGCACGTGCAGGCCGATGCCGTGGCCAACGCGGCCGGCGTGATCACGGTGCAGTTCGAGCCCGTGCTGCGCACGCCCGTGGTGGCCGGCAGCGCCGTGGTGTGGGACCGCCCGACCTGCCTGATGCGGCGGGTCGACACCAAGACCACCTGGGCCTCGGAGTCGCGCACGCAGGGCGGCTTCAGCCTGGACCTGATGGAGTCGTGGGAACAATGACCATCCAGACCAGCTCCGGCTTCCAGGCGGCAGCGCACTCGCAGACGTACGGCCAGCTGGCCCTCGTCGAGCTCAAGCTGCGAAGCGGCACCGCGCGCTTCACCAACTGGCCCTTGTCGCTCCAGGTGATGGGCGAGACGTGGCAAGGCGTGGGCAACCTCGGCTCCATCGGCGAGCTTCACGAAAGCGAAGACGGGGCGGCCGAGAAGCTGACGCTCACGCTGTCGCCCGTGGACGTCGGCACGCGCGCACTCGCACTGGGCGACCCGAGCGACTACCAGGACCGCGGCGTGCGCGTGTGGATCGCATTGCTCGATGCCGCCACGCTGCAGATCAGCGGCGAGCCGGTGTTGCGCTTCGCGGGTGTGATGGACCAGATGAAGATCGAGCGGGACGGCCCCACCGCGAAGATCGCGATGGACTGCCGCACCGCGTCGTACGACGTGCGTTCCAACCCCGCGTCCCTGCGCACCAACGATGCCCAGCACCAGGTCAAGCACCCTGGCGAGCGCGGCTTCGAGTACCTGAATTCCATGATCGGGTCGCCCACCGTGTGGGTCAACAAGTACCTGCAGATGGCCCTGAACTACTGGGCCCGAGCACGAGGCAAATGACCATGCAGAAACTAGACGATTTCATCGCGGTGCGAAGAAACGCGCCCTTCGAATACTTCCGGCACGACTGCGCGCACATCGCGGCCGACTGGGTCATCGAGCGCACGGGCACAGACCCGCTCGCGGACCTGCGCGCGCCCGATGCGCCGATCGGAAGAAAGCACCTGCTGGCCACCCTGCGCGCGGTGCGCGCGGCGGGCGGCTTCCTGTCGGCCGCGACCGCGCGGCTCGGCCCTTTCCTGCCCGGAGCGCTGGCGCAGCGCGGCGACGTGGTGCTGGCCCGCAGCGGCGGCAAGGTCGGCCGGGTCTCGGGCTACAGCTTCGGGATCTGTACGGGGTCGCGCATCGCGGCGCCGGCGGCTGACCGGCTCGTGTTCTTGCCACTTACCGCGGGGGTTGCCACATGGCGCGTTTGATTCGTCTTGCTCTTGTTTTTGGGGCGCTCCTCGGGGTCTGTACTGCTGCGATGGCAGAGCCCGTTTCCTCATTTCTAGCTTGGGTCGGTTCTGCGGTTGGGGCGACCACTTCGGCTGCTGCTGTAGGCGGCATGATTGTCTCGACGGCTCTCTCCTTCGTGTCGAGCGCTTACGGCAACATGCAAGCCAAGAAGCAGGCCAAGGCCGCCGCGGCACGCAAGCTCGCCGAAGACGTCGCGAACATCAAGGAGCGCACGACCACCATCATCGCGTCCGACGCGCCGCACACCGTCATCTACGGCGAACCCGCGCCGGTCGGTGGTGCTGTGGTGGCAGTGCTCACCGGCGGTGAGTACAGCCACCTGAAGCACGTCGTGCTGGTCCTGGCCGCGCACCCGTGCGAAGCCGTGACGGACATCCAGATCGAAGGCGTCTCGATCGGCGCGCTCGACGCGAATGGCTACTCGTCGAACCCGGAATTCATCGTCACGGATTCGGAGTCGATCGGTGGTGGCGTACCCGGCGTCAACGTGCAGATCCACCTGTCGCCCGACGGCGTCGACACGGCCGATGCGTACATGCGCGCCAACCTCGACCCGTGGCCGTCGAGCAAGGGCATGTGGACCGAGGCGCACAAGCTCAGCGGCTTCACCTACATCGTCGTCACGCTCAACCTGTTCGTCGAGCGCTTCCAGGGCGGCCTGCCCGCGATCACCGCCAACGTGAAGGGCAAGAAGGTCTACGACCCGCGCACCGGCGCGACGGTGTACACCCGCAACCCCGCGCTGTGCCTGGCCGACTTCCTGCGCTCGGAAGAGGGCTACCTCGCCTCCAACGACCAGATCGACCAGAACGCGCTGATCGTGGCCGCCAACGCCTGCGACACGCCGATCTACAACCTCGGCGGCGCCATTGCGGACCGGCCCAACTACGGCGGCAGCGCCGCGCGCTACACCTGCGACGGCATGTTCCGTTCGGACCAGGACCGCGACAGCACTCGCCAGCAGCTCGAGGACACGATGGCCGGCTACAGCCTCGAGTCGGGCGGCGTGTGGCGCATCCTGGCCGGCGCGTGGACCACGCCCGTCCTGGCCATGAGCGACGACGACCTGCTGGCGCCCATGACCGTGGTGCAGACCTGCAACCCCGGCACCGCGCGCTACAACGGCGCGAAGGGCACGTACGTCAACCTCACGCGCAACGGCGTGTCGGAAGACTTCAAGCAATACCAGAACACGGTCTTTCGCGAGAACGACCAGAAGGACAAGTTCCTCGACCTCGTGCTGCCGTTCACCACGGCCCACGTGCGCACGCACCAAATCGCGCGCGTGCTGGTGGAGCAGAGCCGCGGCGGCTTCGTGCTGCAGATCCATCCGAAGATGCTGGCGTGGCACCTGCAGCCGGGCGACCGCATCGTGCTCACGAGCGCGCTCTACGGCTTTGCCAACAAGCCGTTCCGCGTGCAGGACTGGACCTATTCGATGAGCTCGCCGCTGTCGTTCCAGGTCATCGAGGACGAGGAGTCTTTCTACGACACGGCCGACGAGGTGCGCCGCGATCCGTCGCCGAACACCAACCTGCCGAACCCCTTCCTGCTGCCGCAACCGCCACTCGACCTGCAGGTGCGCAGCGGCCAGGAACAGATGGTGCAGCAGGGCGGCACGCTGGTGATCCGGGCGCGCGTGAGCTGGTCGGCGTCGGTGGACGACGCGGTGCTGCGCGGCGGCAACGTGCAGGTGCAATGGCGCACCACCACGCCGGTCGGCGACTGGCAGAGCGCCACGCTGCCGGGCACGGCCACGGAGACCTTCCTGCTCGGCCTCGAGGTGCACGGCGAATACCAGGTGCGCGTGCGGTTCATGACGGCTTATGCCTCGAGCTACTGGACGATGGTGATGCACACGCTGCAGGGCGCGAGCGTGAAGCCGGGCGATGTCGAGGGACTGAGCCTTGCCGTGGAGTCGACCGGCGTGATGGCGCGCTGGTCGGCCCCGACGGGCATCGACCTGCTCGAATGGGGCGCGACGCGCATCTTCATCGGGCCGACGTTCGAGACGGCCGTGGAGCGATGGACCGGCAAGGCCCTGGCCGCGAACATCGGCTGGTTGCCGGCGGGGACGGTGAAGGTGTGGGCGCAGCACGGGAATACGCAGGGGACTTGGGGGATCCCGATCTCCGCGACGATCGAGATCGCGAAGCCTGCGCAGCCGATCGTGCGAGGCGAGGTGTGGGGCGCGCAGATCGAGCTTGCCTGGCAGGCATGCGGCACCACGCAGCCGATCTCTGCCTACATCGTCAAGGTCGGTCCGACGTTGGCCGAGGCCGTCGAGATCGGCCACACGAGTTCGCTCAACTTCGTGCGCACCGAGCCCGTGGCCGCGACGCGGATCTACTGGGTCACTGCGTTCGACATCGGTGGCAATGGCAGCGATGCGGGCTATGTGCAGCTGGCTTCGCTGCGACGATCGACGACGCGATCAAGGAGCTGCAGGAAGGGCTCGACGAGCAGGTCGCCGACCTGTTGAACGTCAACTCCGGCATCAGCGAGCGGCTGATCGACGAGGCCATCGAGCGCGGCACCGCGATCACGCATGTCGAGAAGGTGGTGACCGACACGGCCGAGCAGCTGGCGCAGCGCATCGACATTGTTTCGGCGCGTGCGGTCGGCTATGTGCGCGCCAACCTGATCTTCAACGGCGGGTTCGAGTTCGACCTCGACAAGTGGGAGCTGCAGGGCAACGCCTGGGAAGTGATGGAAGACGATTGGGGCGCGTCGGCAAGGCTTCATGCGGCAGCGCCCGCGGGCGGACGGCTTGTCAGCGCGAGCTTCCCGGTCAAGCCCGGCACCTGGTACGCGGGCTCGGGCGACTCGATGTTCCAGAGCGACGTGGGCCGGAGCGGGTTCGCGCTCGAGTTCTTCGACCTGACCGGTCACTCGCTGGGCGTCACGGACACGCTCAAGGACGGGCGGCACGGCTTCATGAACGAGCAGCTTCGCCGCAACGACTTCGCGGTGGAAGCGCTTGCGCCGGCCGCCGCGGTCACGGGCAAGATCGTGTTCCTGTGGAACGGCTATGTCGCGGGCGGCGGCATGGGCGTGCGCTTCGTGAAGGTCGAGCAGGGGCGGTTCCCGGTCACGCCGTTCACGTCGGAAGCCAGCGACCGCGGCGCGGTGGCGGCCATCCGCGAGGAAGTGGTGGCGCGCGCTGCGGCCGACGCGGCGGAAGCCGCGGCCCGCACGACGCTGTCCGTGCGTGTGAACGGCGCCGAGGCGGCCATCGACCAGGAGGCACAGGTGCGCGCCGACGAGACCGGCCGCCTGTCGGCCAAGTGGGGCCTGAAGGTCGTGGCCGGCAACAAGGTCGCGGGCGTGCTGCTGAACAACGACGGCCAGGAGAGCAACTTCACCGTGCTGGTCGACCGGTTCGCGATCGCGCAGCAGGCCGCCGGCGGTGTCACGAAGTACCCCTTCGTGGTGGGGGCGGTGGGTGGTACGCCCACCGTCGGCATCGACGGCACGCTGGTCGTGGACGGCTCGATCCTGGCGCGTGCGATCAGTGTCGACCGGCTGTCGGCGATCACGTCGCGGCTGGGCTACGTGACCGCGGGCCAGATCGACATCTCCGGCGACGGCGTGGGCGGCTGGGGCTATCTGCGCAGCGCCAACAAGTGGTTCAACGACGGCGGCTGGGGATGGATCCTGGCGCGCCACACAGGCGGCGACACCTTCGTCGACATGACCTGCAACGGCATGGGCCTGCAGATGCAGAACGCAACCGGGCGGTTCCGGCTCTGGGGCCCGGGGTTCAACCTGCAGAACGAAGGTTTGACGATCAATCAGGTCGATGTCATCGATACGTTGAACCTGCGGGGGCAGGCTGTCACCGTGCCGTCTTTTGCTTCGTCGGCGGCGAACGTGGTGTCGATCAACCACCACGTGCCTGGCAGCGAGCCGTTGCACACCTTCATTCTGGGCTCGGTCTTCGTGATGCAGACGGCACCCGTTTCCTTGACCGTCGACGGCGCGCTTCAATGGCTGGGCGCCGGCATCGCCGGAACCACGGTGACCGGGGGCATCCAGGTGTTGCTGAGCCCTGGCTCGCACACGCTCACTCTTTTCACGCCTGCAATGGCCGGTACCGCAGGCTCCTCCATCTATGCGCTGTCCACGCGCCGCTGAACCATGCCTCACTTCACCGTCTACAACATCCGCACCGGCGAAATCCGTTGCACCGGCACACAGGCCACCGTCGAGTGGTGCCATGCACAGGCGCACCCCGCGAATCGGTCTATCTGGGGCACGCGGCGCCCGGCACCTTCATCCGCAACGGCGTGCCCGAGCCGCTGCCGGCGCGGCCGAGCGCGCACCACGTCTTCGATTGGGCGGCGCATGCCTGGCGCGATCCGCGCACACCCGACGACCTGCGCCGGCAACTCAAGACCGAGCTCGCCGAGGAGCGCTGGCAACTCGAGACCGGCGGTCTGACGGTGGCCGGCGGCCTGCGCGTCAAGACCGGCCGCGAAGACCGCGCGGCCCTCTCCGAGATGCTCGCCGACATGGAGGCACGCGGGCTCGAGCGCATCGACTTCAAGGCGGCCGAGGGCTTCGTCACCCTCACGCGAGAAGAAGCGCAGGCCGTCGCGCGCGCGATCGCCGAGCACGTGCAGCGCTGCTTCAGCGCGGAGCGCGCGGCGCATGTGTTCATCGACGGACTTCGCGACACCGACATCCCGGCCAGCTGCAGCCTGGCCGACTTCATGGGCGACTTGCCCGTCAACCCTTCGCTTGCATAACCAACTCAACCCCAGGAGCACTCAATGGCTTATTCACCCGCATCCGCCAACGCTTTCATCAAGCTGATTCTTCTCGGCACGCCCATCACCGGCCTTGCCGACAACGCGTCGGTGAACCCGGCGACGGACCTCTACATCAGCCTGCTCACGGCGGCCCCGGGCGCCGGCGCCAACCAGGGCACGAACGAACTCGTGTACCCGGGCTATGCCCGCATGGCGGTGCCGCGCAGCCCGGCCGGCTGGTCGGTGATCGGCAACGAGGCCTTCCTCGTCAACGCGCTGGAATTCCTGGAAGTGGCCGGCACGGCGACCGGCACGGCCACCCACCTGGGCATCGGCACCGCGGCGTCGGGCGGCGGCCTGCTGCTGCTGCACGGTGCACTGACGCCCGTGATCCCGATCCAGGCCGGGGTGGTGCCGCGCCTCAAGACGTCGACCAAGGTCGCGTTCCTCACGGTCTGAACGGCACAGCGAGATGGCACACAAAACCGCCGACCGCATCCTGGAGAGCAGCGTCTCCGTGGGACTGGGCGCCTTTGTCCTCGGGGGCGCCGTCGATGCCTATCGACCGTTCTCCGCCGCTGGCATGGCAGAGGGAGACACCTGCCACTACATGATCAACGCGGTCGACTCCGTCGGCCGCCCCACCGGCCTGTTCGAACTCGGCCGGGCCACGATGACCGCCGGCGCGCTCGCGCGCACGCTGGTCATCGCATCGAGCAACGACGGCGCGAGGGTCGATTTTCCCGACGGGCCGAAGCAGGTCGGGCTGACCATCCTGTCGGCCTCGACCGAACAGCTCAAGGCCGACTGGCAGGAGGCCCTCGGGCTCGACCAGACGGGCATGGTCTGCTACTTCGCGCAGTCGGCGCCGCCCGCGGGCTACCTCAAGCGCAACGGCGCGGCGGTCTCGCGCACGACCTATGCACGGCTGTTCGCGAAGATCGGCACGACGTATGGCGCGGGCGACGGCTCGACCACTTTCAACCTGCCTGACGGGCGCGGTGTGTTCGACCGGGGGCTGGACGATGGGCGAGGATTCGATCCTGGCCGGACGTTGGGCTCTTATCAGGACAGCGCGAACTTGTCGCATGCGCACGGAGTGGTGGATCCGGGGCATGCGCATGCGATCACGGATCCTTCGCACGCGCACGGCGTCTACGACCCCGGGCACGCTCACGGTGCATGGACTGACGCTCAGGGCCATCATGCCCACACCTATTCACGTGCGCACATGTCGGGTTTGGGCACGGGCTTTGTTGGCTCGCTTGGCAATATCACCGATGGCTACGAGGGCTGGGGAACCGACGGCGCAGGCAATCACGCCCACAACGTCGGCATCGGAGCCTCCGGCACAAGCGTCAGCATCTACGCCGCCGGCACCGGCATCGTCATCAAGACCGGCCCCACCGGCATCTCGCTGAACACCAGCGGCGAAGCGGAAGCCCGCCCACGCAACAACGCGTACCTCGCGTGCATCAAGTACTGACCATGAAAACCAAGACCGTCTATTCATTCGGCCCCGACCGGATCTACACCGGCCCCGTCGCGCTCGACGAGAGCGATCTCTCGCCGGCCGACGAGGGCGAGGTCTGGCTCGTCCCGGGCAACTGCCTGGTGGCGGAGCCGCCGCCAGCCATCGAGGGCAAGCGCTATTTCGCGGCGGCCAACGGCATGTGGATTGCCGAGGACATCCCCATGCCCGAACCGCTGCCGGAGTCGCCGGTCACGCCGCAACCGCAAGCGCCCGAGAGCGAACCGCCGGTGGTGCCCGAGCCGCATGTGCCGACGCTCGAAGAACGTGCCGCGGCGTTGCGCAACGAAGTGCAGAAGCACCTGGACAGCACCGCGGTCGCCTACGGCTTTGACGACATCCGGACCGCGGTCACTTACGCCGACGAGCCCGCCGTGCCGCGCTTCCAGGCGCAGGGCCGTGCCTTTCGCGCATGGCGTTCGCTGGTGTGGGACTTCTGCTATTTGCTGCAAGACAAGGTCGCGGCGGGCCAAGCCGAGGAGCCGACGCTGGAGCAGCTCTTGCCGATGCTGCCGGTGTGCGATTTCCTGGCGTTCGAACCGGTGCCCGAGCCGGTCCCCGAACAAGGCCCGGCGGCGCCCTCCTCTGAAACCCCGGCGGAGTAGCGCGCGATGTTCGGCGCATTGACCTTCGGAGCCTCGACTTTCGGCGCCAAGCCGTTCTCGGGAGCGCTCGTCTTCGAGGTGACGGGTCTGCTGGCTGGCAGAGCCGATGTGGAGGGTGTCGGCGCGGGGCGTGCGTCTTCTACCGGCTCGATCGAGATGAATGCCGAGCCCACGGCGGGCCTCGTTGCGTTGCGCAGCGCCGTCGCACTGGCGACCCAGGGGGCCACGCTCGGCGGGCAGAGCTCGATCGTGTCCAACGTCACAGGCCTCGCGTCGCAATCCGTACCGCTGATGGGCGTGGGGGCCGCGATCATTTCCTCGGAGGGCTATGTCGAGGCCGCGGCGGACTTCCAGGGCTACCGCCTGCGCGCCTACGACCAGTTGTTCCCCGCGAACGTGGCGAACGGCGACGTGGTGCAGATCGGCGCCCGGCTGTACGAATGGCGCGCGAACGCCGGTCGCTGGCGACCGGCGGGCCCGGCGCCCTGAACTACCGGGGCCGTGCAAAGCCCTGGGCGGTGCCTATGCATTGCCCAGGGCTTTTTTGCGGCCCGTTCGCACGGGGAGGAATCTCAAAGATGAGTATGATTCTCATTCTCCAGAACTTCCCTTCTCCCATGAATCCCCGAACGACCCCGCCCGCCGTCCGGCGCGCGTCGTGACCTCCGGCCTCCGTTACCGCCTCGGCGTAGCCGCCCGCGCCATCGCCGCCATCCTCGGCGGTTACGGCATCGCCGCCCTGTTCGCCGCCGTGCTCGCGCTGTGCCTCCCTGCCGCCTTCGGCATGGCACGCAGCGAAGCCGCGATGACCGGCACGATGGCCTCCTTCCTCGTCTTCGCGCTCGCCGTGATGTGGGTCTTCGCTGCACGCACCGCGCTGCGCGCGTGGTCGGGCCTGGTCATCGCCGCCGTGCCGCTGGGCGTGCTGCTGCTCGTGCTCCCGCGCATCACCGGGGGCGGCGCATGAAGGAAGGTTTCCGCCAATCGATGGCGTGGCTGCACACCTGGTCGGGCCTTCTGGTCGGCTGGGTGCTGTTCATGGTGTTCGCGGCCGGCACGGCGTCGTATTTCAAGGACGAGATCACGTTCTGGATGAAGCCCGAGCTGCATGCCGCCCCGAATCTACCCTGGCCCGCCGTGCCGCAGGCCCGCGCCGTCGACAGCGCCGTGGCCTACCTGCAGCAGCGCGGCGCGCACAGCCCGCGCTGGTTCATCAACCTGCCGAACGAGCGCCAGCCTTCGACCGACGTGCTCTGGCTCGCGCCGCCCCCGCCGCCAGCAGCCGCGGCCGCTTCCGACGACAAGGGCAAGAAGCCGCGCCGCCGCTTCGACCGCGCCTCGCTCGACCCCGCCACCGGCGAAGCCGTGAGCGCGCCGCGCACCACGCGCGGCGGCGAGTTCTTCTACCGCCTGCACTTCGACCTGCACTACATGCCCGCGCTGTGGGCACGCTGGATCGTCGGCTTCTGCGCGATGTTCATGCTGGTGGCGATCTTCAGCGGCATCGTCACGCACAAGCGCATCTTCAAGGACTTCTTCACCTTCCGCCCGAAGAAGGGCCAGCGCTCGTGGCTCGACGCGCACAACGTCTCCGCCGTGCTCGCGCTGCCGTATCACCTGATGATCACGTACACGGGCCTGGTCACGCTGATGTTCATGTACATGCCGTGGGCGCCGCAGGTGGCCTACAAGGACAAGGGCGGCGAGCAGGCGTTCTTCGCCGAGGTCTTCCCCGGCGGCGGCCGCGACCAGTTCAAGGCCTCGGGCAACAAGGTGCCGCTGGCGCCCATCGCACCGATGATCGCGCAGGCCTCCGCGCACTGGAACGGCGCGGCGGTGGGCCGCGTCACGGTGCACCAGCCCAACGACGCCAACGCGGTGGTCTCGATCACGCGCGCCGAAGGGCCGCAGCTGTCGTTCGACCAGCCCTCGATGCAGTTCAACGGCGCGACCGGCGCATTGATCGGCGCGTTCGGCGACGTGCCCAAGCCCGCGGCCGAAACGCGCGGCGTGCTCTACGGGCTGCACATCGGCCGCTTCGCGAATCCGTTGTTGCGCGCGCTGTTCTTCCTGTCGGGCATCGCCGGCTGCCTGATGGTGGCGACGGGGCTGCTGCTGTGGGCGGTGAAGGAGCGCCAGAAATTCGCGAAGACGCTCAAGCAGGGCGGGCGCGTCAGCGTCGGGCTGCGGCTGGTGGACGGGCTCAACCTCGGCGCGATCGCGGGGCTACCCGTGGCGATGGCGGCTTTCTTCTGGGCCAATCGCCTGTTGCCGGTCGAGATGGCCGAGCGCGGCGAGGCGGAGATCCGCTGGTTCTTCATTGTGTGGGGCGCGGCCGCCGTGCTGGGCCTGCTGCGGCCGACGCTTCGCATGTGGCAAGCACAGCTTGCGCTCGGCGCGCTGCTGTTCGTGCTGTTGCCGGTGCTCAATGCGTTCACCGGCCCCGCGCCGCTGACGGTGAGCCTGCGCTCAGGGCCGAGCGCGGTCGCGGGCTTCGACCTGGTCACGCTCGCGCTGGGCCTGGGGCTTGCAAGCGCGGTCTGGCTGGTGGAGCGCAAGCGCCGCAAGGCCGTTGCGCAGAAGCAGGCCGCGAAGACGCCACCGCAGCAACAGCAGCCGCAGCAGCAGGGGCTCGCCACTTCGGGGCGAGGCTCGCAATGAACGCGTTGCTCCTGGCACTCGTGTTCTCCGCTCCGCTCGCGGGTTTCTGCGCGTTGAGTCTCGCGATGGACCGCCACTGCGAAGACGTGTTCGGCCGCGGCAGCACGCCGGGGGCGTGGCGGCGCTGGCTGCAACTGGGCGGCGCCGCGCTGCTGTGCCTGTCGCTGGGCGCGAGCCTGCAGGCGGCCGGCGGCGCGATCGGCTGGGTGCTCTGGCTGGGCGCGCTCACGGCGGCGGCGCTGTCGACGGTGGGCCTGCTGAGCGCAGTGCCCAATCGCTTCCACTGGGTCGCCTCGGTGGTCGCGGCTTTCGCGCTCGGCGGCACGCTGCTCTATCTGTTGCTGGCCGCGCTCACCTGACGACGCGCAGCGCGCGGTCAAGCGCGCATCAACGCCTCGATCTCGTCCGCCTTCACCGGCACGCCGCGCGAAATGAGTTCGCAGCCGGTGGCCGTGACGATCGCGTCGTCCTCGATGCGGATGCCGATGTTGTGGAACTGCTCGGGCACGCCGTCGCCGGGGCGCACGTAGATGCCGGGCTCCAGCGTCAGCACCATGCCCGGGTGCAGGATGCGGCTCGGGCGGTTCTTGATGACTTCGTTCGACAGCGGATCTTTTCGCTCGCTCACTTCGCCGATCTGCGTGGGCTCGACGTAGCTGCCGCAGTCGTGCACGTCCATGCCGAGCCAGTGGCCTGTGCGGTGCATGTAGAACTTGAAGTAGGCGCGCGTGTCGATCACGTCCTGCACATTGCCGACCTTGTCGGCGTCGAGCAGGCCCAGGTCGAGCATGCCCTGCGACAGCACGCGCACCGCCGCGTCGTGCGGGTCGTTGAAGCGGTTGCCGGCCTTGGTGGCCGCGGCGGCGGCGTCCTGGCTGGCCAGCACCAGGTCGTACAGCGCGCGCTGCGGGCCGGTGAACTTGCCGTCGGCCGGGAAGGTGCGCGTGATGTCGCTGGCGTAGCCGTCGAGTTCGCAGCCGGCGTCGATCAGCACCAGCTCGCCCTTGCGCACCGGCGCCGCGTCGGCGCGGTAGTGCAGCACGCAGGCATTGGCACCCGCCGCAACGATGGAGTAGTACGCCGGGTACTGCGAGCCGCCCAAGCGGAATTCGTGCAGCAGCTCGGCGTCCAGGTGGTATTCGCGCGGGTCCTTGCCCTCGCGCAGCATGCGGGCCGACAGCTGCATGGCGCGCACGTGCGCACGCGCGCTGATCTGCGCGGCGCGGCGCATGATGTCCTGCTCGTGCGCGTCCTTGACCAGGCGCATCTCGTCGAGCGGGCCGCACAGGTCGCGCTGCTCCTCGGGGCACAGCGCGCCGTAGCGCACGCGGGCGCGCACCGACTGCAGCCAGCCGTCGATGCGGGTCTCCAGGCCCTTGTGGATCGCGAACGGGAACCACACGGTCGACCGGTTCTCCAGCAGCTTCGGCAGTTTGGTGTCCAGGTCGGTGACCGAGAAGGCCTCGTCGACGCCCAGCGCCGCGGGCGCCGCGTCGGGGCCCAGGCGATAGCCGTCCCAGATCTCGCGCTCCAGGTCTTTCGGTGCGCAGAACAGCGTGGCGCGGCCGTCGCCCGCCAGCACCAGCCACGCATTGGGCTCAGTGAAGCCGGTCAGGTAGTAGAAGTAGCTATCGTGGCGGTAGAGGAAGTCGGTGTCGCGGTTGCGGGCCCGCTCGGGCGCGGTCGGGATGATGGCGATGCCGTCCTTGCCCAGTTGCGAAGCCAGGCGCGCGCGGCGCTCGGCGTAGATCGTGGTGGTGTCTGCTGCTGAGGTCATCTTGGCGTGTTCAGTTGGGCAAGCCGTTCGGGGGTTCCCACATCGGTCCAGGGGCCGGTGTAGAGCTCGGCGCTCACGCGTTCATTGTCCATCGCGGCACGCAGGATCGGCGCCAGCGGGGCTTTGCGGCCGGCCGGGTTGCCGGCGGGAATGTCGCAGTACGGCGGTGCGAACAGCGCGGCGCGGTACAGGCCGATGGTCGAGAAGGTGAATTTCTCGGGCGCTGTGTTGAGCGCGAGGCCGTCCGCCGACAGCCCGAAGTCGCCCTTGAGGTTGTGCGCCGGGTTCGGCACCAGCCACAGGTGCGCGAGCTTGCCGCTGGCGACGAAGCGCTCGACCGAGGCCCGCGTGAAGACAAAGCCGGGCGCGAACACGTCGCCGGCCGCGACCCAGAACACCTCGCCCAAGAGGGGCAGCGCGCGCACGATGCCGCCGGCCGTTTCGAGCGCGCCGCCGAAGTCGCGGCCCTCGTCGGAGTATGAAATCGATAGCGCGCCGTGCCCGTTCAGCAAGGGTTTCGCGCCGAAGCGCCCGGAAACCTGCGCGCCCAGCCAGTCGGTGTTGATCACCAGTTCGGTGAAGCCGCCGGCGGCCAGCGCCTCCATCGGCCATTGCATCAGCGGCTTGCCGCGCACTTCGAGCAGGGGCTTGGGGCAGGTGTCGGTCAACGGCCGCATGCGCTCGCCGCGCCCCGCGGCAAGGATCATGGCCCGCACCGCGTTCACGCGGAGACCTTGCCGCGCTGCAGCTCGTTGCGTTCGCTGTGGCGCGGCTGGAACAGCGCCACCAGGCACTCCATCAGCGCATGCGCCTTGGCCGAATGGTCGCCGCTGAAATTGCAGACATACACGTCCAGCGTCACGCCGCGCTGCTCGGGCCAGGTGTGGATGCACAGGTGCGATTCGGCCAGCAGCACGGTGGCGGTGACGCCGCCCGGCCCCTGCGCCGTGGCCGGAAAACCGTGCACCAGCCTGCCCACCGCCTGCAGCCCGGCGGCCGAAACCGCCTTCAGGCAGACAGCCCCCAGCGCCTCCCGGTCGGTGAGCCATTGAAGGCCGCATTGGCAGTCGTGGAGGTCGGCGGTGAGGTGCAGCCCATGCATGGGTGGCAACTCTAGCAGTCCGGCTGCCGCACAAGAACATCAGTCGGGTGTTCAGGCTGTATCGGCGGCCGGGCGGGCCGGCCCGGTAAAATCGCGGGTTCCCCCCTATCCCACCCACCCTTTTCCCCCGAAAGTCCCATGCCCATGGCAAACCAAGCCCTGATGGCCAACGCGATCCGCGCGCTGGCTATGGATGCCGTTCAACAAGCGAATTCCGGACATCCGGGTGCACCGATGGGCATGGCCGACATGGCCGTCGCGCTCTGGGGCGAACACCTGCGCTACAACCCCGCGAACCCCCATTGGTTCGACCGCGACCGCTTCGTGCTGTCCAACGGCCACGCCTCGATGCTGCTGTACTCGGTGCTGCACCTGACCGGCTACAACCTGCCGATCGAAGAGCTCAAGAACTTCCGCCAGCTGCACAGCAAGACCGCCGGCCACCCTGAAGTCGACGTGACCCCGGGCGTGGAAACCACCACCGGCCCGCTGGGCCAGGGCATCACCAACGCCGTGGGCTTCGCGCTGGCCGAGAAGCTGCTCGCCGCCGAGTTCAACCGCAAGGACCACGCCATCGTCGACCACCACACCTACGCCTTCCTGGGCGACGGTTGCATGATGGAAGGCATCAGCCACGAAGCCTGCGCATTGGCCGGCGCCTGGCACCTGAACAAGCTCATTGCCCTGTACGACGACAACGGCATCAGCATCGACGGCCAGGTCAAGCCCTGGTACATCGACAACGTGGCCGAACGCTTCCACGCCTATGGCTGGCACGTGATCGGCCCGATCGACGGCAACAACGCCGCCGAAGTGGCCAAGGCCATCGCCAAGGCCAAGCAGTCGAGCGACAAGCCCACGCTCATCAACTGCAAGACCGTCATCGGCAAGGGCAGCCCGAACCGCGCCGGCACCGCCAAGGCCCACGGCGAAGCACTGGGCGCCGAAGAAATCAAGCTCACGCGCGACGCCATCGACTGGCACTACGCGCCCTTCGAGATCCCGGCCGAGGTGTACGCCGACTGGGACCACAAGGAAGCCGGCGCCAAGACCGAAGCCGAGTGGAACGACAAGTTCGCCGCCTACGCCGCCGCCTTCCCCGAGCTGGCCGCCGACTTCACGCGCCGCATGAAGGGCGAGCTGCCCAAGAACTTCCACCAGGTCGCGTTCGACACCGTGGTGGCCGCGCACACCAAGGGCGAGACCGTGGCCAGCCGCAAGGCCAGCCAGCTCGCGCTGGAAGCCTTCACGGCCGCGCTGCCCGAAATGCTCGGCGGCAGCGCCGACCTGACCGGCTCGAACCTCACCAACACCAAGAGCACGCCCGCGCTGCGCTTCGACGCCAAGGGCCATGTGGTCATGACCCTGCCCGCGGTGGAAGCCAAGCAGGGCGCCGAGGACGAGGCCGCACCCGCTGCACCGGCTCAGGCGCCGCACGGCACCATCGGCCGCCACATCAACTACGGCGTGCGCGAGTTCGGCATGGCGGCCATCATGAACGGCGTGGCGCTGCATGGCGGCTACATCCCCTACGGCGGCACCTTCCTCACGTTCAGCGACTACAGCCGCAACGCCATCCGCATGGCCGCGCTCATGAAGCGCCGCGTGATCCACGTGTTCACGCACGACTCCATCGGCCTGGGCGAAGACGGCCCGACCCACCAGTCGATCGAACACGCCGCGTCGCTGCGCCTGATTCCCAACCTCGACGTCTGGCGTCCGGGCGACACGGCAGAAACCGCCGTGGCCTGGGCCGTGGCGCTGCAGAACCAGACGCGCCCGACCGCGCTGCTGCTGAGCCGCCAGAACATCGCCTACGCACCGAAGAGCGAACTCGGCGACATCAGCCGCGGCGCCTACGTGCTGTCCGAGCCCGAGGCCGTGGGCCTCAAGAGCAAGAAGACGGCCGCCGTCATCATCGCCACCGGCTCGGAAGTGCAGCTCGCGCTGGCCGCCCAGAAGCTGCTGGCCGAGAAGAAGATCGCCGTGCGCGTGGTGTCGATGCCCTCGACCACCACCTTCGATCGCCAGGACATCGCCTACAAGAAGGCCGTGCTGCCGAAGAAGCTGCCGCGCATCGCCGTCGAAATGGGCTGCACGGGCGGCTGGTGGAAGTACGGCTGCGCAGCCGTCGTGGGCATCGACTCGTACGGCGAGTCGGCGCCCGCGCCGGAGCTGTTCAAGTACTTCGGATTCACGGCGGAAAACGTGGCCGCCACGGTGGAAGCCGCGCTGCGCGACTGATCGCGTCGCAGCGTTTCTTTTTGCCGGTTTTCACAACAAGTTTTTCAACCTTCAGGAGCAAGTCAGATGGCTATCAAACTCGGTATCAACGGCTTCGGCCGCATCGGTCGCAACGTGCTGCGCGCAGCAGTGCAGAACTTCAAGAACGACATCGAAATCGTTGCCATCAACGACTTGCTCGAGCCCGAATACCTGGCCTACATGCTCCAGTACGACTCGGTGCATGGCCGCTTCAAGGGTGAAGTGACGGTCGAAGGCAACACGCTGATCGTGAACGGCAAGAAGATCCGCCTGACGCAGGAGCGCGACCCGTCGCAGCTCAAGTGGGACGAAGTCGGCGCCGACATCGTGCTCGAATCGACCGGCCTGTTCCTCACCAAGGAAACGGCGCAAAAGCACATCGACGCGGGCGCCAAGAAGGTCATCCTGTCGGCACCGTCGAAGGACGACACCCCCATGTTCGTCTACGGCGTGAACGACAAGAAGTACGCCGGCGAAGCATCATCAGCAACGCCAGCTGCACCACCAACTGCCTGGCCCCGCTGGCCAAGGTGCTGAACGACAAGTGGGGCATCAAGCGCGGCCTGATGACCACCGTGCACGCCGCCACCGCCACGCAGAAGACCGTCGACGGCCCGAGCAACAAGGACTGGCGCGGCGGCCGCGGCATCCTGGAAAACATCATTCCCTCGAGCACCGGTGCCGCCAAGGCCGTGGGCGTGGTGATCCCCGAGCTCAACAAGAAGCTCACGGGCATGAGCTTCCGCGTGCCGACCTCCGACGTGTCGGTGGTCGACCTGACGGTCGAGCTGGTGAAGGACGCCACGTACAAGGAAATCTGCGCCGAAATGAAGGCACAGAGCGAAGGCGCGCTGAAGGGCGTGCTGGGCTACACGGAAGACAAGGTGGTGGCCACCGACTTCCGCGGCGACCCGCGCACCTCGATCTTCGACGCCGAAGCCGGCATTGCGCTGGACGGCACGTTCGTGAAGCTCGTGAGCTGGTACGACAACGAATGGGGCTACTCGAACAAGTGCCTGGAGATGGTGAAGGTCGTTTCGAAGTAAGGCTTCGGGGCTTGAACTAAAAAACGCGCCTGAGGGCGCGTTTTTTCATGGTGCTGGTGGACGTTGCGGCGCTAGCCTGGCGTTCGTTCCGTTTCGTACCAGCCAAAAAAGCCGCGCAGGCCTTCCGCATCGTAGAGGTCGGGGCCGGCCCATTTCAGGCGCTCTTTCAACTTCTCATCGTGACTGGCATTGGGCACGACCATGCGGCCCCCTTCCTGCAACCGGAAGCCATTGCCGAGCAGCCATGCCACGGACAGCCCCAGCGATTCCAGGTGCGGCCCCCAGTACAACTGGGCAAGAAGCCATGCCTCCGTGTTGTCGGCCATGCCGTACTCCAGCGCGGCATCGTCGAGGGCGCGTTTGAACTCCGTCCAATCCATCGGAGATTGCCCTTCGTGAAAGACGCCCGCGCCGGGCGAATCGATGGGCTGTGCGATCAATGCGTGCAGCGAGGCGACGAACGATGGCTCAAGAGAAACCGAGCCTTTCCTCGCCGAGGCGACAACGCTGTGCCATCCGGACCGAATGGCGGCCTCGAGCGAATCCCTTGATGCGGTGACTGGCCCCCAGTTGCACAAAGCCAGCTCCATGCGGGCCAGTTCCCGCGCAAGCTCCGGTGCGCGGTGTTCGGCATCTTCCCAAAGGGCTTCGGTCTTTTGCATTGCTTGAATTGTCGGTCGCCCGCCTCGCGGGACGTTCCACTTCACCAGCAAAGGGCCTCTCGAGCGCTTCTAGAATCGAATAACAATTTATTACGAGGAGAAGCGTGTGATCGGAAAACTGCTTGCCATTGGCTTGGGCGCCCTTTTGCTTGTCGGCTGTGCCCACAAAGTGGAAGTCGGAAGCACATCGGCAGCGTACGAAGTGCGTCGCGACAGGGTGCAGTCCACCAAGGCCTATGTGGCGGTGTCCGGCGATCTGGCCAACCTCGAGAAAGTCGTCAAGCCGGGACAGATCTGCGGCGCGCACAGCTACCCCGTCAGCGTGGGCCCTGCCATCAAGACCTCCATCGTGCGCACCGTTTCCGCGGCGCATCAGTCGGTGGTGCCAGTTCAGACCGCCGGGGAGTCCGGCAAGGACGGGGTGCTGTACACCTTCGCCCTCGACGACTTCAATCCGCGACTGCGTTTTCAGCCAGGCTTCTTCGTAGGCACGGCGGACGCGAGCGTTGAACTCTCCATCAGGACCACTGCCGTGTCCGCCGAGGGCCGAGAACTGGCGACCACAACGGTTCGTGGCTTCGGCCAGGAGTCCATCGACGGCGACTGCCCTGCTGGCGCCGAAGCGCTGGGGAAGGCGACGGAGAAAGCCGTGCGCGTGTCGCTCGAGAACTTCGTGGCGCGCGTGATCAACCAACGCCTGGACTGACGCGGGCGCGCGAGAAGCTCACCGCAGCTTCTCGCTCCTGCGAATTTCACTGCTCAACTGCGACGTCAACCGCGTCGCCGCTCTTCGCGCGGCAAGCCCGAAGTCGCCCTTGAACTCGCCGAACTCCGCCGTGCCGTTGCCTGCCGCGCGCACGCGCGTGACCTCGGCGCCCGCCGCATCGGTCACCACGCACGACACTTCGGCGGTGAACGAGGTCGGCGGCCAGCTGATCCACGACGACGAGCTGGAGTCGGTGGTGATGCGCGGCGTGAACACCAGCGACACGCCCGCCGCTTCGTTCGCCTTTGCATCGCCGGCCGTGCGCAGCACCACCACGTCGCGGTACACCGCGCGCAACGCATCGCGGATCGACTTCTCCAGGTCGCGGTACGGAAAGTAGCTCACGCGGTCGCCGCTGCCGCCCGGCGTGACCACCTCCTTGTCGCGGTCGGCATCCGTCATCACGTAGGCGACCTTCTTCGGAATCAAGTGCGCCTGCGATCGCGGCGGCGCGGTCTCGGTGATCATCGTGATCGGGTGCACGCAGCCCGCGAGCAGCAGGGTCGCGAGTGCCAGGGCCGTGCCATGCCGAATCGCGGTCACCGGAATTGAGAACTGCATCGAAGCGCCTCCAGGCCAGGGTGTCAGCGGCCGACGGCGGCCACGAACTGCGGGTCGGCATACACCTGCCGCAGCAAGGCACGCACGAGGCGTGGGTACGCGGCCTGCCCGGCCGGCACGGCGACGATGCTCGCGTAGCTCGAGTCGAAGGCCGTCTCCGCGCGGTAGGTCTTGCGCAGCCGCTGCGTGGCGTCGCGCGTGACGGTGACTTCGACATCCATGCGGCCGGTGCCGTTGATGACGCCCAGGTCGATGTCGTTGACCACGATGCGCGCCGCGATGCGTGTCGGCGCCTTCGGGTCGTAGACGGAAATTTCGCTCAGGTCGCGCATCAGCGCGTCCTGCAGGTACTGCGCGAAGCTGCCGCTGGGCGACAGCAGCCGGGCGCTGCGCAGGCGCACGGTGTTGACCTTTTCCTGCGGATCGGTGGGCTCGGCCTTCGCGACCGCCACCATGCCGGGGCGCGTGGCTTCGAGCCGGTCGAGCGCTTCATAGTCGGCCGCGTAGGGCGGCGCCAGCAACGGCGCGCAACCGGTGAGTGTCAGCAGGACCAACGCGGCCAGTGCGCCCGATGCGGCGACAGCGCGCGAACGAAAGATCGCCATGTCGGCAGTCCCCCTCTGCGTTGTGGTGCGTCCTCGCTGGAACGCCGGCTCCCCGGCGCGAAGGTAGCACGCCTTGCGCCGCACGCGAAGGCGGGGAATGCCGGAAGGCTCAGACCGGCTCGAGCACGTGAATCAGCTTGCTTGCCGTCAGCTCCTTCGTCTGCTCGCTGTGGGCCTTCATGTGCGGCGCCACGGCATGTGCCTGCAGGTGCGCCAGCGTTTCCCATTTCTCGACGACGACGAAGGTGTCGGGGCCGAAGCTGGCCTTCGACGGCGGAATGCCCTGTGCGTCGACGGTGGCGCCGTATTCGATGCAGCCCGCTTCGGCCAGCACGGCCGCGCGGTTGGCGGCAAAGGCTTCGAGCAGCGCGGGGCGCTGGCCCGGTTTGGCGGTGATGACGGCGACGACGTGGATCATTGGGAAAAGTCTCCGGGGTTGATGTGAGAGTGAGTGCGCGAGTGCCGAATCTAAAAGATCCGGCGCCATCGCGCAGGTCCGGTCCGCGACAACATCACGGCCTTGTCCCTATCATCGCCCGCATGTTCTTCCCCCTGCCCCGCACGGCCACCGCGCCCTTCTGCCCGTCTGAAGTCAAGGGCAGCGTCGCCGTCCCGCAGGAGCTGCCCTTCTTCAAGAAGCTGATGCGCTACGCGGGCCCCGGCCTGCTGGTGTCGGTCGGCTACATGGACCCGGGCAACTGGGCCACCGACATCGAGGCCGGCTCGCGCTTCGGCTACGGGCTGCTGTTCGTGGTGCTGCTCGCCAGCCTGGCGGCGATGCTGCTGCAGACGCTGTGCGTGCGCCTGGGCATCGTCGCGCGCAAGGACCTGGCGCGCGCCTGCCGCGAGCACTATTCGCCGCGCGTCAACCGCCTGCTGTGGCTCGGCGCCGAGCTGGCCATCGTGGCCTGCGACCTTGCGGAGGTGCTGGGCAGCGCGCTGGCGCTGCACCTGCTGTTCGGCGTGTCGATCCCGGTCGGCATCGCCATCACGGCCTTCGACACGCTGCTGGTGCTCGGCCTGCAGGGCGCGGGTTTCCGGCGCGTGGAGGCCATCGTGCTGGGGCTCGTGGGCACCATCGCGGGCTGCTTCGTGGTCGAGCTCATGATGGCGCCGCCCAACTGGTTCGGCGTGGCGATGGGCTTCGCGCCGAGCCTGGAGCGGCTGCACCAGCCGGGCGCGCTGTACCTGGCCATCGGCATCGTCGGGGCCACGGTGATGCCGCACAACCTGTACCTGCACTCCTCCATCGTGCAGACCCGGCTCGTGGCCGACACCGAGCCCGCGCGGCGCGAGGCGGTGCGCTTCTGCACGCTCGACGCGGTGGTGTCGCTGTCGCTCGCGCTGCTGGTCAACGCGGCCATCATGGTGCTGGCGGCCAGCGCCTTTCACGCCACCGGCCACCGCGAGGTGACGGAGATCGACGACGCCTACCGCCTGCTCGAGCCTATCGTCGGCAGCGCCTTCGCGGCCACGCTGTTCGGCATTGCGCTGCTGGCCTCGGGGCAGAGCTCGACCTTCACCGGCACCATCGCGGGCCAGATCATCATGGAAGGCTTTCTCGACCTGAAGATCCCGTGCTGGCAGCGCCGCCTGATCACGCGCGCACTGGCGCTGGGCCCGGCCTGGCTCGGCGTCTGGTGGTTCGGCGACGGCGGCGTGGGCAAGATGCTGGTGCTCAGCCAGGTGGTGCTGAGCTTCCAGCTGCCGTTCGCGATGTGGCCGCTGATCCGCTTCACCAGCAGCCGCGCCCTGATGGGCGGCTTTGCCAACGGGCCGGTGCTCAAGTCGCTTGCGTGGGGCCTGTTCGGCGTGATCAGTGCGGCCAACGTGTGGCTGGTGGTGTCGGTGTTCAGCGGCGGGTGAGCGAAGGCTCGGCGCCGTCCTTGTCGCCGAGCGCCGCCGCGATGAAGTCGACAAAGGCCCGCACGCGCGCCGACAGTTGGTGGCGCTGCGGGTACACGGTGTAGATGTCGGCATCGGGCGTGCGGTAGTTGGCCAGCACCTGCACCAGCCGGCCGCTGCGCAAGTAGCGCGCAATGTCCCATTCGGCGCGCATCAGGATGCCGTGCCCGTCGAGCGCCCAGTTGACCGCGATCTCCCCGTCGTTGGTGCTGAGCGCGCCGCGCGTCTTCACGGCCTCGGTGCGCTGCGCCGTGCCCCGGCCCGTGCTGAGCCGCCACATGCCGTAGGCCTCGTCGCCCTGGCGGATGCCGATGCAGCGGTGGCGCGTGAGGTCGTTCGGCACTTTCGGCAGACCGGCGCGCGCCAGGTAGGCCGGCGATGCGCACAGCAGCCGCCGGTTCGACGCAATGCGCCGCGCGATCACGCGGGCCTCGGGCGGCGCGCCGAAGCGGATGCAGACGTCGAAGGCATCGTCGGTCAGCGGCGGCGGGTTGACCGACAGCTGCAACTGCACCTCGACCTGCGGATGCTTGCGAACGAACTTCGAGATCAGCGGCGCCACGTGGCTTCGCCCGAAGCCCAGCGTGGCGTTCACGCGCAGCAGGCCCTGCGCCTCGCCCCTGGCGCCGCCCAAGAGCTGCGCCATGTCGTCGATGTCGCCGAGGATGCGGCGCGCGTGCGCCACGTAGAGCTCGCCCTCGGGCGTGAGGCTCATGCGCCGCGTGGTGCGGTTCACCAGCGGCACGCCCAGGCGCGCTTCCATCTGCGCAAGGCGCTTGCTCACGGCCGGCGTGCTGATGCCGAGTTCGCGCGCCGCGGCGCTCAGGCTGCCGCAGGCCGCGAGCGCGGAAAAAAAGCCGAGGTCGGCGGGTTGGACAGGGGAAGCCATGGCCACCTCACTGTTGAATTGAAGTTAACGATGGATTCACTTCGGGCGTGAATCGTTCGGGTCACCCGATCCTACAGTGGGCTCATTCAATGAGCACACAAGGACATCGATGACCAGCTACAGCATTGCCACCATTCCCGGCGACGGCATCGGCAAGGAAGTGATCCCGGCGGGACGCCGCGTGATGGAGGCGCTGGCCGAGGCCTCCGGCGGCGCCCTGCAATTCAGCTTCGAGGACTTCGGCTGGGGCGGCGACTGGTACCGCGCGCACGGCGAGATGATGCCGGCCGACGGCCTCGACGCGCTGCGCAGGAAAGACGCCATCTTGTTCGGCTCCGCGGGCGACCCGCACATTCCCGACCACGTCACGCTGTGGGGCCTGCGCCTGAAGATCTGCCAGGGCTTCGACCAGTACGCCAACGTGCGGCCCACGCGCATCCTGCCGGGCATCGACGGCCCGCTCAAGCGCTGTGCGCCGGGCCAGCTGGACTGGGTGATCGTGCGCGAGAACTCCGAGGGCGAATACGCCGGCGTCGGCGGACGCGTGCACCAGGGCCACCCCATCGAGGCCGCGACCGACGTGAGCATGATGACCCGCGCGGGTGTCGAACGCATCATGCGTTTCGCCTTCAACCTGGCGCGCTCGCGGCCGCGCAAGCTGCTCACCGTGGTGACCAAGAGCAACGCGCAGCGCCATGCGATGGTGATGTGGGACGAGATCGCGCTGCAGATATCGAAGGAGTTCCCCGACGTGACGTGGGACAAGGAGCTGGTCGACGCCTGCACCGCGCGCATGGTCAACCGCCCCGCCACGCTCGACACCATCGTCGCGACCAACCTGCACGCCGACATCCTGAGCGACCTCGCGGCCGCGCTGGCCGGCAGCCTGGGCATCGCGCCCACCGGCAACATCGACCCGGAACGCCGCTACCCCTCGATGTTCGAGCCCATCCACGGCTCGGCCTTCGACATCATGGGCAAGGGGCTGGCCAACCCGGTCGGCACCTTCTGGTCGGTGGTGATGCTGCTGGAGCACCTGGGCGAAGCCGATGCGGCGCGCCGCGTGATGCAGGCGGTGGAGCACGTCACGGCCAACCCGTCGCTGCACACGCGCGACCTGGGCGGCAGCGCGACCACGGAGCAGGTGACACAGGCGGTGTGCGCACACATCGCGGGCGAGCCGATGCGGCTCGCGGCGTGATGGAGTGACCGGGTGAAGGCCCGGGCCCTCCAGAGCGACACGACGGTATCCGCGCGCCTCGATGCGCGCATTACGACACAACGAGCCGGAGACAAAACCATGAACGCTTCTTTCAACGCGCGCCTCGGCAGGCGCACCGTGCTTCAGACGGCGGCCCTTGCGCTGGGCCTCGGCGCCACCGCGCTGGCCTTCGCGCAGCAACAGCCGCAGCAGGCACCGCCCGGCTGGCCGACGCGCCCCATCAGCCTCGTCGTGCCCTTCCCGGCCGGCGGCACCACCGACGTGCTGG
Source organism: Variovorax sp. E3 (assembly GCF_016082275.1). Classification (GTDB taxonomy): domain Bacteria; phylum Pseudomonadota; class Gammaproteobacteria; order Burkholderiales; family Burkholderiaceae_C; genus Variovorax. The sequence goes on along the minus strand of NZ_MOWM01000049.1, from coordinate 12,956 downwards.
CGCGCGCGCTGGCCGACAAGCTCTCCCAATCGCTCGGCCAGCCCGTGGTGGTCGAGAGCAAGCCCGGCGCCGGCGCCACGCTCGGCGCCGACTACGTGGCCAAGGCCAAGCCCGACGGCTACACGCTGCTGATGGGCGCGGTGCACCACACCATCGCGACCAGCGTCTACAAGAAGCTGCCCTACGATTTCCAGAAAGACCTGGCGCCCATCACCGTGGTGGCCATGGTGCCGAACGTGCTGGTCATCAACGCGGCCAACACGCCCGCGAAGAACGTGGCCGAGCTGGTCGCGCTGGCCAAGGCCGCGCCCGACAAGCTGGCCTACGGCTCCAACGGCAACGGCACCGCGCAGCACCTGATCGGCACGCAGTTCCAGGCCAGCACCGGCACCACGCTGCTGCACGTGCCCTACAAGGGCAGCGGCCCGCTCACCACCGACCTGCTGGGCGGCCAGGTGGCGATGTCCTTCGACACCATCACGCCGGTGCTGCAGCACATCAAGAGCGGCAAGCTGCGCGCGCTGGCCGTGACCACGGCGCGCCGCTCGTCGGTGCTGCCCGACGTGCCGACGCTGGAAGAGGCGGGGCTCAAGGGCTTCGACATCGGCACGTGGTTCGGCGTGCTGGCGCCAGCGGCCACGCCGAAAGAGATCGTCGCGCGCCTGAACACCGAGATGGTCAAGATCATCCGCTCGCCCGACTTCGCGCAGCGCATGCAGGCCATCGGCGCCGAGCCGCTGGGCGGCACGCAGGAAGAGATGGCGCGCCAGATCCGCGAGGAGACGGCCAAGTTCGCGAAGCTGGTGAAGGAAGGCGGCGTGGCCATCGACTGATGCCGCCGGGGCCCATAGGATCGGGGCTTTCGCATTCACCGGCGCCCTCTTCCATGTTCATCGTCACCCTGACCTACATCCGCCCGCTCGAAGAACTCGACGCGCTGATGGACGCGCATGTCACCTGGCTCAAGAAGCACTACGAAAGTGGTCTGTTCGTGGCCTCGGGCCGGCAGGTGCCGCGCAAGGGCGGCGTGATCCTGGCGCGTTCGGGCGACCGCGAGGCGTTGGAGGCGGTGCTGGCGCGCGATCCGTTCGTGCAGAACGGCGTCGCGCGCACCGAGGTGATCGAGTTCGTGCCCAGCATGACCGCGCCGGGCGCCGAAGCGCTCAAGTCACTCTGAGCAAGCAGGCGCCGGGGCTCAGGCCTGCGGCACCTCTTCGCGCCCGCCCGGGTGCTTGGCGAAGCGCGCGGCCTCGCGGCCGTGCACCGGCGCCGAATCGTCCCACGGCCAGCCGCCGAACTGGGTGCGGCGGTAGTCGGCCATGGTCTGGCTGATCTCGGCCTGCGTGTTCATCACGAAGGGGCCGTACTGCACCACCGGCTCGGCAATCGGGCGGCCCTGCAGCACCAGGAACTCGCTCTCTTCGGCGCCGTTGGCAATTTCCACGGCCGCGTCGCCGCGCAGCTCGATGGCCGCCGGGCCCTCCACGAGGCGGCCCGCGACGAACGCCGACGCACCCTTGAAGAAGTACAGCATGCGGCGCGTGCCCTCGCCCGTGGCGGCCGGCAGCGTCCATTGCGCGCCGGGCGTCATCTTGAGCGTCCAGATCGCCACGTCGGCATCGGCCTGCGCGGCCCATGAGTCGGGTGGCGGCGCGAGCGGCTGGATCGGGTCTTGCCCGTTGGCGGCGTCGCCCAGCCGGCCCGCGATGACAGCGACGTCGGTGCGGCCGCCCTTGGCGTCGTCGGACGCGAAACGCGGAATGGCGTCGGACCAGAACATCGTGAAATGCGGCTCGGCCATCTTGTTGCGCGCCGGCAGGTTCAGCCAGATCTGGAACAGCTCCAGCGGGTTCGGCGCGCCGGCGTCCAGGAGCGGGAACATCTCGGAATGCACGATGCCCTTGCCCGCCGTGAGCCACTGCACGTCGCCGCCGCCGAAGCGCGCGGTGGCGCCCAGCGAGTCGGAGTGGTCGACCAGGCCCTTGCGCACGATGGTCACGGTCTCGAAGCCGCGGTGCGGGTGCGACGGAAAGCCCGGCACCTTGTCGCCGTGGTACATGCTCCAGCCGTCCTTGCGGCTGAAGTCCTGGCCGATGTCGCGCCCGGCCAGCGAGGCTTCGGGGCCCAGGCCGGCATTGCCCTTCGGGTAGGCGTCGTCGTGGTAGACGCAGAACAGGAACGGGTCGATCGTCTGCCACGGAAAACCGAGCGGGGCGATCCGCACGATGGGGCTGTTGCGCTCGTTGTTGTTGTTGCTGTTGTCGTCGGACATGCTGATATTCCTTTCCATGTGGGGCTCGGCCGATGATGCCGTGCCAGTGGAGGGAATATCGGGGCGCGGCCGTCGTCCGGTAGAGGCCTTCCGTGCAACAGTGAAGAGCGCGTATGGAACGATCGGCATCGCTCGGCCCGTGGTGCGTCGGCGGCAGTGCTTACTGCTTCGGGATCTCGGCGTTCGGGTCCATGTACATCACTTCCCACAGGTGGCCGTCGAGGTCCTGGAAGCCGTGGCCGTACATGAAGCCGTAGTCCTGCGGCTCGCGCGGGGTGGTGCCGCCGGCCGCCTTGGCCTTGGCCACCAGCTCGTCGACCTCGGCGCGGCTCTCGCACGACAGGCACAGCAGCACTTCGGTGTTCTTCGAGGTGTCGGTGATGCTCTTGGTGGTGAAGGTCTTGAAGAAGTCCTCGACCAGCAGCATCGCGTAGATGCTGTCTTCGTGGATCACCATGCACGCGGCGTTGGCGTCGGTGAATTTCGGGTTGAAGGTGTAGCCCAGCGCGGCGAAGAACGCCTTGGCCTTGTCGAGGTTCTTGACGGGGAGGTTCACGAAGATCTGCTTGTTGGCCATGGTGTCGTCCTGTGTCTGTGAGAAATGGAGTGGTGTACGGCGACGTCTTGTGTACGCCGTCCACAAAAGATATCAAAGAAACTGGACGGCGTCCACATGATTTTCGAGGCAGGGGATTTGGATGCCCCCGAAAGGCGGGGAAGGCATCATCGGCGCCTATGGAAATCGAGTTCAAGTTCTGCATTCCCGCCGACCGCCTGAAGGCCGTCGAAGCCGCCCTGAAGCGCGGCGCCGTCGTGCGCACGCGCCTGCAAGCCCGCTATTTCGACACCGGCGACCTGCGGCTCGCCGCTGACGGCATGGTGCTGCGGCTGCGCAAGGAGGGCCGGCGCTGGGTCCAGACCGTGAAGGCCACGGGCGACAACGCGCTGCACCGGTTGGAGCACAACGTCGACCTGGGCACGGCCGCCGCGGTGCCGGCCATCGACCCGCAACGCCACCAGGGCACGCCCGTGGGCGACCGGCTCGCGAAGCTGCTGGTGGACGGCGACGGCGCCGTGCCGCTGGTCGAGCGGCAATCGACCGACATCGTGCGGCTCACGCGCGACGTGCGCGTCACGGGGCTCGGCGGCGCGGTGGTCGAGATGGCGCTCGATGTCGGCAAGGTCGTCGCGCACGCGGGCACGCCCGAGCGGCGCGAATCGCCGGTGTGCGAGCTGGAGCTGGAACTCAAGCACGGTGACGTGCAAGGGCTGGTGACGCTCGCGCGCCGCTGGTCGCAGCAGCACGGGTTGTGGTTCAGCACCGTGTCGAAGGCCGAACGCGGCGCGCGGCTGCTGGCCGCGCAAGACATGGTGGAGGCCGTGAAGGCCGAGCCGCCGCGCTTCGGCTCGGCGCATCCGGACGGGCGCGCCATCCAGCAGGCGGTGGTGGCCTCGTGCCTGGCGCAGATGCTGCCGAATGCCAGCGAGATCGCGGCGGGCAGTTCGCACGAAGAACAGGTGCATCAGCTGCGCATCGGCATCCGGCGGCTGCGCACGGCGCTGCGTGAACTGGCGGGGCTCGACGAGGCGCCGGGCCTGTTCGACGCGGCCGAATGGGAGCCGCCGCTGGTCGCCGCTTTCCGCGCGTTGGGCGAACTGCGTGACCGCGAGCAGGTGGTGAAGCTGGCGCAGCCGCAACTGCGTGAGGCGGGCGCGCCGGAATTCGATCCGCTGGCGGGCGATGAGGCGGGCAACGCGCCGTCTCCCGGCGACGTCGTGCGCGCTGCCGAGTTTCAGAACGTGCTGGTTTCGTTGATCGGCTTCACCGCGGCCGGGCCTGCAAAGGCCGCGCCTCCCGGCGATGGCGAAGAGGCGCCGTCAGCACCGGCGCCCCTGGACGCCGATGCGGCCCGCCGGCTGCTGCGCGAGCGCCTGCAGCACCTGCACAAGCAAACGGTGCGCGACGGCCAGCGCTTCGAATCGCTCGACACCGAAAGCCAGCACCGCGTGCGCAAGCGCCTCAAGCGCCTGCGCTACCTCGCCGAATTCGTGGCGCCGCTGTTCGACGCCGCAGACAAAAACGCCGCCGAGCGCTACCTGAAAGCGCTGCGGCCGGCGCAGGACGCATTGGGCACATTCAACGACGAGGCCGTGGCGCTTGCGCTGTACCGCGAAGCAACGACGCGCGATGCGCGTGCATGGTTCGCCGTCGCTGGTTCACCGCGCGCCATGCGGCGGGGGCGAAGGCCTGCGCCAAGGCCCTGGCAAAGATCGACGGGGCCTCCAGGTTCTGGAAGAAGAAGTGAGATGGTCGCAAGCGTGCCGATGACAACCCCTGCCCCTTTGCCCGAACCCCAGGACGAAACGCTGCAACTCCGATTCAGGCTCGCGCCCGAAGACGCGGAGCAACTGGCCGACGCGGCCCTGGACCGCCGCCTCGAAGAACACGATCGGCAGTCGGAGCGCCTTCATGCGGCCGTGCAGCGGCTGGTGCCGCGCGCGCTCTCGGTCTTCTTGATGGCCGCGCCCGTGCTCGCCATCGCGCTTCTGTACGCGTTCGAGCCTCGGCCGGTTCGCGCCGAGTTCTGGCTGGGTTCGGCAATAGCGACCGTGCTGGCGTGGCTGGCGCTGTGGATTTTTCGCGCGCGTCTGGTCGGGTACATCGCCGCCCTGGGCGCGCGCCGCAGGGAACGGGTCCAGCCCGTCATGCGGGACCGCGTGGCCCGCGCGCTGCACCGGTCGGTCACGCGCTCCGCGACCCGGTCCGTCGGCATTCACGAGGTGACGATCAGCGCGCAGGGGCTGAGCCTGGCGGCGCCCCAGAGCAGCAAGGCCGCCGTCGTGCCGTGGCAAAAACTCACGCGCATCGAGGAAGGCGAGCGCTTCTACCGGCTCTACACAGCGGCCACCGAGCGCTTCGGCCTCAGCTACCTGGTGGCCAAGAACAGCAGCGAAATGGACGCCGCTGCCTACGAGGCCGGCCTGCAGTGCCTGCTGGCGCGAAGCCCCGTCAAACCCGGCAGCCGCTAGGCGAATTTCTCAGTGATGGTGCCCGTGGGCGCCATGCACATGGCGGTGCTCGATTTCCACCGGCAGCGCCGCGCGCACGTCCGTCACCTGCAGGCTGAAGCGCAGCGCCTTGCCGGCCCAGGGATGGTTGCCGTCGAGCAGCACGACCGGGCCCTTGATCTTCGTCACCGTGAACACATGCTCGCGGCCGTCGTCCAGGCGCCCCTGCAACTGCCCGCCCACCTTCACGCCCGGCGGGAAATCGGTCTTGGGAATGCTGCGCACCAGCGTTTCGTCGCGCTGGCCGAAGGCGTCTTCAGGCGCGAGGTTCAGCACGGTCTGGTAGCCCTTTTCCTTGCCATCGAGCGCTTCCTCGATCTTGGGCAGCGTGTTCTCGTACCCGCCATGCAGGTAGGCCATCGGCTCGGGGCTCGCCTCGATGAGCTTGCCCTGGGCGTCGGAGACCTTGTACTTGATGGTGACGACGGTGTCTTTTTCGATTTTCATGGGGAGGCATTTTCAGTGGAAACGAATGGGCCCTGGTGACTAGGCTTTCCCGGGAGGCGGCGGCTCTTTCAGCAGGTTCATCTGGCCCAGCTTGCTCATCACCAGTTCGATGAACGCCGACACCGCCAGCGGCAGGTGCTTGCGGCTCGGGTAGACCACGTTGAGCCCGCGCCCGGTGTACCGGTACTGGGGCAGCACCCGCACCAGCCGCCCTTCCTGCTCGTCGCGCGCGGCCATCGTCGGCGGCAGTTGCGCGATGCCCAGCCCCGCCAGCACCGCCTTGCGCAGCGCCTGCGCGGTGTTGCCGGTGAAGCGGCCCGTCACCTGCACTTCTTCCTCCGTGTCGTCGGGGCCCACGAGGCGCCACAAGGTTTGGCCCGCCGGGTTCGACGGGGTCACGCAGTCGTGGTTGACCAGGTCCTGCAGGCTCGTGGGGTGGCCGCGCCGCGCGATGTACTCGGGGCTCGCCAGCAGGCCGCCGCTGCTCGTGGCCAGCCTGCGGCCGACATAGCCCGAATCGCGCAGCACGCCGCCGCGAAAGGCCACGTCGATCTGCTCGGCGATGAGGTCGGCGGCCGCGTCGCTGAGCACGAAGTCGAGCTTCACCAGCGGGTGCGCGGCCAGGAAGTCGGCCACCCATTCCATCGGGAAGAAATCGAAGAAGTCGGCCGGCGCCGCCACCCGCACCAGCCCGCTCGGCGCCTGCCCGCCCGCCACCAGCGCCTGCCCGGCCGCCACCAGCCCGTCGACCGCCCCCGCGCACCGGTCATGAAAATCCTGCCCCGCGCCGGTGAGCGTGAGCTTGCGCGTCGAGCGCTGCATCAGCCGCGTGCCCAGTTGCGCCTCGAGCTGCTGGATGCGCCGGCTCACGGTGTTCGGCGGCAGGCCCAGCCGCCGGCCGGCCTCGGCAAAGCTGCCGTAGCGCACCACCTGCACGAACATGGCGATGTCGTTGAGGTCGAGCATAGGGTTGATTCCTTCGATTGATGGACGAGTGCAATCCGACTCTACCGCCTAGTCGATCAATGGGTGTCGTCCTAACCTTGTGTCCATCGACTTCCTCCCCCTCATCCAAGAGCGCCCCATGACCGCACAACAACCCCGCATCGGCATCATCCTCGCCTCCACCCGTGAAGGCCGCTTCGGCGAAAAGCCCGCGCAATGGATCCACGAGATCGCGCAGCAGCGCACCGACCTCGCCTTCGAGCTGGTCGACCTGCGCGACCATCCGCTGCCCTTCTTCAACGAAGCGGGCGCGCCGGCCTGGGGCCCCGTGAAGAACGAGGCCGCGCAGCGCTGGCAGGCCAAGCTGGCCGGCTTCGACGGGCTCGTCGTCGTCACGCCCGAATACAACCACGGCCCGAGCGCGGTGCTGAAGAACGCGATCGACTGGGCCTACAAGGAATTCATCCGCAAGCCGATCGGCTTCGTGGGCTATGGCGGCGTGGGCGCGGCACGCGCAATTGAGCAGCTGCGGCTGATCTCGGTCGAGATGCAGATGGCGCCGGTGCGCCATGCGGTGCACATCGGCATGGTCGAGTTCATGGGCATCTGGCAGCAGGGCAAGACCTTCGCGGACTTTCCGCATCTGGCGCAGGCCGCCACCGCGATGCTCGACGACATGGCCTGGTGGACCCGGGCGCTGAAGACCGCAAGGGAGGCCGCATGACCACCACGGCCGCATCCGTCGACACCCAGGCACGCGCCATCGTCTACCGCACGCGCGGCAGTTCGCACGGCGCGATCACTCGGCTTGTGAGCCCCGGCGACCTGGGCGAATTCCTGAAGCCCTTCGTGTTCCTCGACCTGTTCGGCTTCAACACCGAAGGCGGCCACAAGGGCTTCGGCCTGCATCCGCATTCGGGCATCGCCACGCTGACGTATCTGATCGAGGGCGACACGCTCTACGAAGACACGACCGGCGAACAAGGCACGCTGCATGGCGGCGGTGTCGAGTGGATGCGCGCCGGCAACGGCGTGTGGCACACGGGCGCGCCCGCGCCGGGCGTGAAGCGCGTGCGCGGCTTCCAGCTGTGGGTGGCGCTGCCGCCCTCCGAGGAAAACGCCCCGGCGCAGAGCATGTACTCGCGCCCGCGCAGGTGCCGCGCGAAGGCCCGGCGCGCGTGCTGCTCGGGCGCTACGGCGCGGCGCAAAGCGCCATCGCGGCGCCTGCGTCGATGAACTACCTGGCCGTCGAATTGAAAGACGGCGAGCGCTGGCGCTACACGCCGCCCGCCGGCCATACGGTGGGCTGGGTCGCGGTCAACGCAGGCGGCCTCGGCACGGGCGACACGCGGGGCGGGCCGATCGGTGCGGGCGAGCTCGCGGTGTTCGAGGAGTCGGGCGCGGCCATCGACTTCGTCGCCCACGGCGACACGGCCTTCGTGCTGGGCTCGGCGGTGAAGCATCCGCACGAGCTGGTGATGGGCCACTACTCGGTGCACACGAGCCAAGCCGCGCTCGACCAGGGCGAGGCCGAGATCCGCCGCATCGGCGCAAAGCTGAGGCAAGAGGGGCGACTCGCGTAAGCCTGCATGCGCGTGGCGGGCGGCTGCGCCAGAATCGTTCGCTTCATTCGAACGACTCGCAGCCCCGCCCCGCCATGAACATCGCTGATTCCTTCGCCGACATCTCGCGCTTCGTCGAGATCCGGCGCGACATCCACGCCCACCCCGAACTCGGGTTCGAAGAACACCGCACCTCCGAAAAGGTCGCGAACCTGCTGACCGGCTGGGGCATCGAGGTGCATCGCGGCATTGCCGGCACCGGCTTGGTCGGCGTGCTGCGCAAGGGCACCGGCAGCCGCACCATCGGCCTGCGCGCCGACATGGACGCGCTGCCGCTGCACGAGGCCAACGAGTTCGCCCACAAGTCGACGAACCCCGGCCGCATGCACGCCTGCGGCCACGACGGCCACACCACCATGCTGCTGGCCGCTGCGTGGCACCTGTCGCAACAGGGGCCCGACGACTTCGACGGCACCGTGCATTTCATCTTCCAGCCCGCCGAGGAGATGGGCAAGGCCGGCGCCAGGAAGATGATCGACGAAGGCCTGTTCGAGCGTTTCCCGTGCGACGCGGTCTTCGGGCTGCACAACTTTCCGGTGGGCGACGTGGGCCGCTTCGCGCTCAACGAAGGCGCGCTGATGGCGTCGAGCAACACCTACAAGATCACCGTGCACGGGCGCGGCACGCACGCGTCGATGCCGCACACGGGCATCGACCCGGTGGCCGCGGTGGTCACGCTCGCGCAGCAGCTGCAGACCATCGTGGCGCGCACCATTCCGAGCACCGAGCGCGCGCTGCTCGCCGTGACGCAACTGCAGGGCTCGGACGCACCCAACGTGATTCCCGACGTGGCCACGGTCGGCGGCACCATCCGCACCTTTTCCATCGACGCCATCGACAAGATCGAGGCGCGCCTGCGCGAAGTGGCCGCGGGCGTGGCGGCGGCGCATGGCTGCACGGCCGAGGTGTACTTCAACCGCTCGTCGCCGCCCACCGTCAACCACGCGGCCGAGGCGCGTTTTGCCGCGAACGTGATGCGCGAGGTGGTGGGCGACGACATGGTCACCGACAACTTCCCCGCCGTGATGGGCGCCGAAGACTTCGCGCACATGCTGCTCGCGCGGCCCGGCTGCTATGCCTTCCTGGGCAATGGCGACGGCGACCACCGGCTCGACGGCCACGGGCCCGGCCCTTGCATCATCCACAACACCTCGTTCGACTTCAACGACGAGATCATCCCGATCGGCGCCAGCTACTTCGTGAAGCTGGTGCAGCGCTGGCTGCGGCCGGGCGCCTGAGGTTCTTCCCTGTTGATGACGACGACCAAAAAGAAAGCGGCCACACCGATGCCCCCCACCCTGTTCACCCGACGTTCGCTGGCTGCCGCGGCAGCGCCATGGCCCTCGGCGTTTGCGGCCTCGCCCATGCGCAGCAGCAGCGCGTGCTGCACATCGTCGTGCCCTTCGGCACGGGCGCGGTGCAGGACACGGTGGCGCGCGCCTTCAACAACGAGCTGGGCGCGGCGCTCGGTGCCAGCGCCATCGTCGAGAACCGCGCGGGCGCGGGCGGCACCGTGGGCGCGGCCATCGTGGCGCGCGCGCCGGCCGACGGCAACACGCTGATCCTCGCGGCCGCGAGCCACAACATCGCGGGCTTCCTCTACAACAAGCTCTCGTACGACCCGCTGAAGGACTTCGTGGGCGTGGCCAACGTCGGCAACGCGGGCTACGTGCTGGCGGTGGCGGGCGGCATGAACGTGTCGAACACGGCCGACTTCATCAAGGAGGTCAAGGCCCACCCGGGCAAGTACAACTACGCCTCGGCCGGCAACGGCAGCGCCACGCACCTCGCGATGGCGTCGTTCCTGGCCAAGGCCGGGCTGCAGATGACGCACATCCCGACCAAGTCGACCGGCGAGGCCGTGAACGAAGTGCTCGCGGGCCGCGTGCAGGCGGTGATCTCGTCGAGCATCGGCGTGATCGGCTTCCAGGACGACGCGCGCATCAAGCTGCTGGCCTCCACCGGCCAGGCGCGCAGCCCCTTCCTGCCCAAGCTGCCGACCGTGGCCGAGAGCGGCCTGCCGGGCTACGCCTTCGACTCGTGGATCGGCCTGCTCGCGCCGGCCGGCACGCCCAAGGCGGAGGTCGAGCGCATCAACATTGCCGCCAACAAGGTGCTGGCCGACCCGGCGATCCAGGAGCGCTTCAAGCGCCTGGGCGTGGAGCCGCGCAGCCAGAGCGCGGAAGAGTTCCAGAAGCTGCTGCGTTCGGACTGGGACGCGATGGGCGCGGTGGTGAAGGCGTCGGGCGCGAAGATCGACTGAGGCCGCGGTTCAGAGGCTCGAGCTTGTAGGGGTCGAATACAGGAATAAGCCGATAGATCGTAAAAATACGGCAAAGCCGATATTTTGACAAAACAAGCCAAGGCCGATATTCTGTGCCCAGCATGGACTATCCCCTTCGCTTCGTCGACCAGCTGCGGCTGCACCTCAAGGCCTTGCGCAAGCAACGCGGCCTGACGCAAGCGCAGGCCGGCGCGCTCGTCGGCGTCAGCCAGGCCCGGATCGCCGAAATCGAAGCGAATCCCGGCGCTGTCAGCTTCGAGCAGTTGATGAAGCTGGTGTCGGCGCTGGGGGCGTCCTTTTCCCTGCGGGACGAAGCGGCGCCCAGCCACGCCCTGAGCGCCCAGGAGAAAGAGCCCCCGCCCTACGTCGACGTCAACCTCCCGCCCGGGCCTTGGACCACCACGCGCATGGGCGATCAATCGGTGCTGGTCCGGCTGGACTCGGGGCCTGCGGTGCGCCCGGCGAATCGCTTCGCGCGCTGCAGGCGCTGAACCCCGGCAAGGACGTCAAGCCGACGTCGCGCCGCAGCTTTCTCGTCCGGCCGAAGAAGGAGTCCTGGTGACGCAGGCGCTGAGCGCCTGGATGAACGGCGAGCACGTCGGCACCTGGTCCGTGGACCGCGGTGTCCACGCCTTCCGCTACGACGCCGGGTGGCTGGAATCGCCCCGGCGTCGCTCGCTGTCGCTGTCGATTCCACTCAACAGCACGCTCGAGGTGCGCGGCGAGGTGGTCCGCAACTACTTCGACAACTTGCTGCCCGACAACGACCGGATCCGCGCACGTCTGCGCAACCGCTTCAGGCTCAAGGACGCGAAGACCTTCGACCTGCTCGAGGCCATCGGCCGCGACTGCGTGGGCGCCGTGCAGCTGTTGCCCGAAGGGGCCGCGCCGGAAGGCTGGAACGCCATCCGCTGCGAGCCGCTGGACGAGGCGCAGATCGTCGAGCTGCTGCAGGCCGTGCCGTCGGAAGACACCCCGCAGCATGCGCGACGAAGACCTGTTTCGCATCTCCCTGGCCGGCGCGCAGGAGAAGACGGCGCTCACCTTCTGGAAGGGCGCGTGGTGCCGTCCGCACGGCGCCACGCCGACCACGCACATCGTCAAGCTGCCGCTGGGGCTGATCGGCGGCTCCAGGCGCGTCGACGCCTCCGACTCGGTGCAGAACGAATGGCTGTGCGCGCAGATCGTCGAGGCGCTCGGCCTGCTCGTGGCGCCGACCGCCATGGCCACCTTCGGCGGGCAGACGGTGCTGGTCGTGGAGCGCTTCGACCGCGAATGGATGGACGGCGGCAGCTGGATCGCGCGCCTGCCGCAGGAAGATTTCTGCCAGGCCATGGGCCTGCCGTCGGACAAGAAGTACGAGCAGCACGGCGGCCCCGGCATGCGCAGGTGCCTGCAGCTCCTGCAGGGCAGCCGCAGCGCGGACGACGGTGCGCGGTTCCTGCTCGCGCAACTGGCCTTCTTCCTGCTCGCGGCCACCGACGGCCATGCCAAGAACTTCTCGACCCATCTGCTGCGCGGCGACGCCTACGAGATGACGCCGCTCTACGACATCATTTCGATGTGGCCGTATTTCGGCGACGGTGCGAATCAGTTCCAGCCGCGCCGGGCCGGCCTGGCCATGGCGGTGCGCTCCCGGAATGCGCACCATGTCTTTCACACCATCCAGGCCCGCCATTGGCATGGCCTGGCCATGAAGAACGGCGGCATCGACGTCTGGAACGCGATGCTGGACATGGTCGCGTCGGTGGACGTGGCGCTGGACGAGGTCGAGGCCCTGTTGCCCGCGGACTTTCCCGCGAGGACGTGGGAGGCCATTTCGCGGGGCATGCGAAGCGAGGCCGCGCGGTTCCTGGCGGGGGTGGCGGGCATCGGCGTGTAGGACGCCGGTCAATTGACAACGCGCCGTCCGCGTCCATGCTCTGGGGTGGGTTCCGGCGTACTCCGCGCCGGACAGAAAAGGATCTTTTGTCATGGACTCGACGTCGCCACTCAACCCGCCTCCCGGCTCGCCTGCTGGCGGCAAATCGCCCAAGGCGCTGTGGGCCGTGATCGGCGTGCTGGCCGTGGCCGTGGTGGCGCTCGGCGGCGTGCTGTTGCACAAGCAGGGGCAAGACACGAGCGCAGCCGCGCCACCGCCGGTGGCTGCCGCCATGGCGCCCCAGGCGCCGGACGATTTCAAGCCTGAGCTGATGCCGGCGGCGCCCGCCGTGCCGCAAACGGCCCCCGCTGTCGCACCGCAAGCCATGGCCGCCGCGCCGATGCCCGCGCCTGCCAGGGCGCCTGAACCGATGCCGGCCCAGGCCGTCCAGCCCGG
>NZ_MOWM01000048.1 GCF_016082275.1 Variovorax sp. E3 | reverse complement strand
CAACGCCGGTTTCGGCGGCGGCCGTGACGAAGGCGGTGGCGGTTACGGCCGCAAGCCGGGCTGGGGCGACAGCGCCCCGCGCGGCGGCAACGGCGGTGGCCGTGGCGACTTCGCTCCCCGCGAAGGTTTCGCACCCCGTGAGGGCTTCGCACCCCGCGGCAATGGCGCCGGTCACGGCGGCCCGGGCAAGGTGTTCGTGCCCCGCGACGCGCAAAAGCGCGCGTTCAAGCCCACCCGCTGATCCCGCCCGCCGAGCGGCCTGACCGGCCGCTTCGCCCCCCGAAGCCCGCGTTTCTCACGAACGCGGGCTTTTTCATTTCGGGTTTCCGAGCAGTCCGGTGCTGTCAAATTTGGTTGACACCTGAATCGATGAAAAGTAATGTAATAGCGCATTGCTTCCCCGGGTCCGTCCTGCGGCCGCCGGTTCATCGACACCTGCTTTTCGACTTTCGACATGAAAATTGCGATTCTTGGGGGTGGTCACGGCGCCTACGCGGCCGCCGCCGACCTGTCTGAAACCGGCCACGAGGTGCGCCTGTGGCGCCGTGACGCCGCCGCGCTCGAACCTGTGGTCCGCGCCGGCGCGATCACGCTGAAAGACGCGGCCGGCGTGCGCGAGGTGCCCATCGCGCTGGCCACCGCCGACATCGGCGCGGCGCTGAAGGGCGCCGAGCTCATCGTCATCCCGACGCCTGCCATTGCCCAGCACGACATCGCGCTCGCCATGGCGCCGCACCTCGTCGACGGGCAGGTCGTGTTCCTGCCGCCGGGCACCTTCGGCAGCTATGTGATGGCAAGGACGGTGAAAGACGCCGGCAGCCGCGCCGACGTCGCCTGGGCCGAGACCGGCACCTTGCCCTACCTGGCGCGCAAGCACGGCGAGCGCGAGGTCAACGTCACCATCCGCGCCATCCGCCTGCCCACGGGCGTCTACCCGGCGCGCAAGGAGGCGCAGGCCATCGAGGTGATCCGCCGCGCGTATCCGGCCGTGCACGGCTGCGGCGACGCGCTCTCGGGCGCCCTCATGAACGCCGGCCCCGTCATCCACCCGCCGCTGATGGTGATGAACGCCGCGCCGCTGCAGCACTTCGAGCGCTGGGACATCCACAACGAAGGCACGCAGCGCGCCGTGCGCGACGTGACCGACCGGCTCGACCAGGAACGCATGGCCGTGCGCGAAGCCTTCGGGCAGGGCGCGCCGCACTATCCGCTGGCCGACCACTACAACAACGACCAATGGATGTACGGCGACGCGCACAAGCAGCTCGTGAAGTCGGGCGACTGGCGCGAGAACATCGACCTGCACACGCACCGCTACATCACCGAAGACACCGAGCTCGGCCTCGCCTTCCTGGCCTCGGCCGCGCGCCATGCGGGCGTGGATGCGCCCATTGCGCACGGCCTGCTGGCCATCGTCGGCGGCTTCCTCGGCCGTGATCTGCGGCGCGGCCCGCGCACCTTCGAGGCGCTGGGCCTTGCCGGCCTGAGCGCGACGCAGCTCAAGCAGAGGCTGCACGATGGCGAATGACGCCGCGCCGCCCCGCTTCGCCGCCGTCGGCGCGGGCCGCATGGGGCGCGGCATCGCGATCGCGTTCGCCTACGCCGGCCACCGCATCGCGCTGATCGACCTGCGCCGGCGCAGTGCCGACGCCTGGCAGCGCCTGCGCGACGAAGCAAAGGCCGAGATCGAAGCCAGCCTCTCGGGCCTTGCGCAACTCGGCGTGATCGATGCGTCGCAGATCGAGCGCATTGCCGCGCGCGTGGAATACGTCAACGCCGAAGCCGCTCCGCAGGCATTGGCCGCCGCCGAACTCGTGTTCGAAGGCGTGCCCGAAACCATGGAGGCCAAGCGCGAAGCCTTCGCGCAGATCAACCGCGATTGCCGCGACGATGCGATCCTCACCTCGACCACCAGCAGCATCCTCGTGACGCAGCTGGCCGCGATCGTGCGGCTGCCGGAGCGCTTCCTCAACATGCACTGGCTCAACCCGGCGTATGTGATTCCGGTGGTCGAACTCAGTTGCCACCCCGGCACCGACGCCGCCGTGCTCGCGCGCACCAAGGCGCTGATGGAACAGATCGGCAAGCTGCCCGTGGTCTGCGGCGCATCGCCCGGCTACATCGTGCCGCGCCTGCAGGCGCTGGTGATGAACGAGGCCGCGCGAATGATCGAGGAGGGCGCCGCCACCGCCGAAGAAATCGACAAGGCCACGCGCTACGGCCTGGGCCTGCGCTTCGCGGCGCTGGGCGTGGTCGAGTTCATCGACTTCGGCGGCTGCGACATCCTCCATCACGCGAGCCGCGAGATGTCGGTCTCGCTCGACAAGGGCCGCTACACCGCGCCCGCCATCGTCGGGCGCATGGTCGAGGAAGGGCGGCTCGGCCTCAAGAGCGGCAGCGGCTTCTACGACTACGAGGCCGCGACGTTGCCGCCTACCGGCGCGACGTGCTCTCGCGCACGCTCGGCGAACTGCGGCACGCGGGCCTGTGGCGCGCACCGGCCGACGAGACCTTGTCATGACCGCCATTCGCCGCGCCTTCGCGGACCTGTCGGTGGGGCAGGTGCACTACGCGGCGTGCGGCGAGGCAAGCGCGCCGCCCGTGCTGCTGCTGCACCAGTCGCCGCGCAGCTGGGCCGAGTACCGCGCGGTGCTGCCGCTGCTCGGCGCGCATCGGCGGACCATCGCGATGGACACGGCCGGCTTCGGTGATTCCGAAGACGGCGGCGTGCCCGCGAGCATCGCGCAATGGGCGCGTGTCGCCTGCGAATTGCTCGATGCGCTGAACATCCGGCAGGCCGACTTGGTCGGCCATCACACGGGCGGTGTCGTGGCGGTCGAGCTGGCTGCGGCATTCCCCGATCGCGTCCGCAGCCTCGTGCTGTCATCGACGCCTTTCACCGACGAAGCATTTCGGCTGGCGCGCGCGCAGCGGCCGCCCATCGACGAGGTCGCTCCGAGTGAAGACGGCACGCATCTCGCGGCGCTGTGGCAGAAGCGCCAGGGCTTCTACCCGCCGGGCCGCCCCGATCTGCTCGAAGCCTTCGTGCGAGACGCATTGAAGGTCGCACATGTCGAGGCAGGCCACCGCGCCGTGGCGTCGTACCGCATGGAAGACCGCATCGGCACCGTCAAACAGCCCACGCTGATCGTGCGCGCCACCGACGACCCGTTCGCCGCGCCGCATGCCGCGGAGCTGCGGCACCAGCTGCCGCACGCACGCATCGTCGACATCGAAGGCGGCATGGTGCCGCTGCCCGACCAGATGCCCGACGCCTTCGCGCGCACGGTGCTCGACTTTCTGGCGACGCTGCGATGAAGGCCGTTCGCATTCACGGCTTCGACGCGGTGCCGGTGCTCGAAGAGGTGGCCGACCCGCTCGCAAGGCCGGGCCGCACGCTCGTGCGGATGGAGGCCGCGACGGTCGGCCACATCGATCGCACGGTGTGGCGCGGCAGCTTCCTGCGGCATCCGCCGTTGCCTTACACGCCGGGCGCGAGGCGGCGGGCGTCGTCATCGCGAGTGAACGCTACGACGTCGGCCAACGCGTGTGGCTGCGCGGCAGCGGCCTGGGCACGCTCTTCGACGGCACCTGGTGCGAGCAGATCGATGCGCCCGACGAAGCGCTGGGCCTGTTGCCGGACGGCGTGCCGATGACGCTCGGCGCGGCGTTCTTTTCACCGACGACATCGGCATGGGTGGCGCTGCACGAAGTCGCGAAGCTGCAAGCCGGCGAGCAGGTGCTCGTGACCGGCGCGAGCGGTGCCGTGGGCTCGCTCGTGGTGCAACTCGCGCGTGAGGCAGGCTGCGAAGCCGTGGCGGTAGATCCGGCTGCCGAGCCACCTTCAATGGCCAGCGCGGATCTGCTGATCGATACGGTGGGCGGCGATGTGCTCGCGAAAGTCCTGCCTGCCGTGCGCCCCGGCGGACGCGCCGTGCTGGTCGGCTACACCGCCGGCCCGACGCTGCGGCTGGACATTGCTCACTTCCTGCAACGCGATGTGGCGTTGCTGCCCCTGAACATGTTTCGACGTGAATCAGAAGGCCGTGCCGCCGCGCCCGATCTGCTGGCAAGGCTGGCCGATGGCCGCCTGCATCTCGACGTACAGCCGTTCGCGTTGGCGGACGCGGCAGCCGCGCTCGGCTGGATCACGCAGCGCGGCCATCGCGGCCGCGCCGTGCTCGTGCCTCGTCTCTGAAGAAGCGCGCGCGAACGGCGCGCGCCCATCCTTCAGTCTTCCTCTGGCCCTCCGACGGGTACGTGCACGTGCAGGTCGATCATCTGCCGCAGCGTCTGCTTGAGCTCTTCGGCGCGCCGCAGGCCGAAGGGTTCGAGCACGCGGCGCTCATGGTCGCGCGCGAGTTCCATCAGGTGCTCGACCGCCTTCAGCCCCTTGCGCGTGATGCGCACCAGCGTGATGCGGCGATCACTTTCGTGGGGCAGGCGCTCGACCTGACCGCGCGCTTCCATGCGGTCGAGCAGGCGCGTCACCGTCGGTTGCTTGGTCACCGTCACCTGCGCGAGCTGGCCGATGCTGACGGGCTCGCTGCCTGCAAGAGACGCCATCACGCGCCACTCCGACACCGAGAAGCCCTGCTGCCGCGCGACCTCGTGGAACTCCGACGAAATCAACTGGCTGGCCTGCGCCAGCAGCGCCGGCAGGTAGTCGTCGACGAAGCGATGCGAAGGAGCCTGCGCTTCAGCCACGAACGCACCCCGCGCATGTGTCGGGCACGCTGTTTGCATGTCTAGGGTAATTCATGATTGTGGATACATTCATTTGTCAACATTATAGGAAGCGTGATGTGGCAACTGATGCCCATCCTCCCACGATAGAGAACAAGGACCCACATGGCTGAGCGTTCGTTCGTCGAAGAAGTCAAGAAGCTGCGGCTTTCTGGCGGAGATGTGTTTCGTGGAGAGGGCATTCTGGCCGTCACCAAGGCCCTGCTCGAATCCGGGGTTTCCTATGTGGCGGGCTACCAGGGCGCGCCCATCTCGCACCTGATGGACGTGCTGGCCGATGCGCAGGACATCCTGGCCGAACAGGGCATCCGCTTCGAGAACAGCGCCAGCGAAGCCACTGCCGCGGCCACGCTGGCGGCATCGGTCAACTACCCGCTGCGCGGCGCCGTCACCTTCAAGGCCACCGTGGGCACCAACGTCGCGTCCGACGCGCTGGCCAACCTGGCATCGGGCGGCGTCACCGGTGGCGCGCTCATCATCGTGGGCGAGGACTACGGCGAGGGCTCGTCGATCATGCAGGAGCGCAGCCATGCCTTCGCGATGAAGTCGCAGATCTGGCTGCTCGACCCGCGCCCCAACCTGCCGAGCATCGTCGACGCGGTGAAGCAGGGCTTCGATCTCTCGGAGGCCAGCAACACGCCCGTGATGCTGCAGCTGCGCATCCGTGCGTGTCACGTGCACGGCCACTTCATCGCGGGCGACAACAAGCGCGCCAAATTCACGCTGAAAGAAGCGCTCGAGAACCCGCAACGCGACGTCGGCCGCATCGTGCTGCCGCCCGCGAGCTTCGTGCACGAGCAAGAGAAGGTGAAGGACCGCTGGCCTGCCGCCGTGCGCTTCATCGAGGAGCGCCAACTCAACGAGTTCTTCTCGGAAGACGCCGACGACATCGGCATCATCGTGCAGGGCGGCAGCTACAACACGCTGCTGCGCGCGCTCGAGCGCCTGGGCCTGGCCGACGTGTACGGCAACACGCAGGTGCCGCTGTATGTGATGAACGTGGCGTACCCGGTCATCGAGAGCGAGGTCATCCGCTTCTGCGAAGGCAAGCGCGCGGTGCTGATCGTGGAAGAGGGGCAGCCCAACTTCGTCGAGCAGAACCTCGCGACCATCCTGCGCCAGGCCGGCTCGGCGACCGCGCTGCACGGCAAGGACATGCTGCCGGTGGCCGGCGAGTACACCGCCGCCGAATTGCTGAAGGGCGCGCGCAGCTTCTGCGAACACTACGGCCGCCTCGCGCCGCAACCCGTGCCGGCGCCCGTGCGCAAGGTGATCCCGTTGATGGAAGTCGCCGCGGTCGGCGTCGATGCGGCGCCCGAGCCCGCATTGCCTTCCACCGCGCTGGGCGAGGTGGTCCATGCACGCCCGCCGGGTTTTTGCACCGGCTGCCCCGAGCGCCCGATCTTCAGCGCGATGAAGCTGGTCGAGCGCGAACTCGGTGCGCACCACGTGAGCGCAGACATCGGCTGCCACCTGTTCTCGATCCTGCCGCCCTTCAACATCGGCAACACCACCATGGGCTACGGCCTGGGCGGCGCGGGCGCTTCCGCGCTCAACGCGCCGGCCGGCAAGCGCGCGATCTCGATGATGGGCGACGGCGGCTTCTGGCACAACGGGCTCACGAGCGGCGTGGCCAACGCGGTGTTCAACAAGAGCGACAACCTCACCATCGTCGTCGACAACAACTACACCTCGGCCACGGGCGGGCAGGACATTCTTTCGTCGAACGCCGTCAACAAGACGCGCAGCACCGGCCACGAGATCGAGCGCGCCGTGCGCGGCGTGGGCGTCGAGTGGGTCAAGACACTGCGCCGCACCTACGACGTGGCCGGCATGCGCGACGCGCTGAAAGAAGCGCTCACCACCCAGGCCAAGGGCCCCAAGGTGCTGATCGCGCAGTCGGAATGCATGCTCAACAAGCAGCGGCGCGAGAAGCCGCTGGTGCGCAAGGCCATCGCCGACGGCAAGCGCATGGTGCGCGAGAAGTTCGGCGTCGATTCCGACACCTGCACCGGCGACCACTCGTGCATCCGCCTGTCGGGCTGCCCGTCGCTGTCGATCAAGCCCAACCCCGACCCGCTGCGCACCGACCCCGTCGCGACCGTGCTCGACAGCTGCGTGGGTTGCGGCGTGTGCGGCGAGGTCTCGCATGCCGCCGTGCTGTGCCCTTCGTTCTACAAGGCGCAGATCGTTAGCAACCCGAGCCGCTGGGACATGCTGCGCGAACGCGTGCGCGCCGCCGTCATCGGCTGGCTGCAGCGCGGTGAAGCACGCCGGCGCGAAGCCTATGCGTTCTGAAACCATGAGCACCGCGCAACCCATCAAGATCGCGATCCTCGCCATGGGCGGGGAGGGCGGCGGCGTGCTGGCCGACTGGATCGTCGACATGGGCGAGGCCAACGGCCATGTGGCCCAGACCACGTCGGTGCCGGGCGTGGCACAGCGCACCGGCGCGACCATCTATTACGTCGAGCTGTATCCGACCGTGCGGGCAGACGCCGATGGCGGCAAGCCCGTGCTCGCGCTGATGCCGCTGCCCGGCGACGTCGACGTGGTGCTGGCGTCCGAGCTCATGGAAGCGGGGCGCGCGGTGCAGCGCGGCCTGGTCACGCGCGACCGCACCACGCTGATCGCCTCGACGCACCGCGTGTTCTCCATCGCAGAGAAAAGCGCGCTCGGCGACGGGCGGGTCGACAGCGGCCAGTTGCTCGCGCACACGGGCAAAGCCGCCAAGCGCTTCATCCGCTTCGACATGGCACAGGCGGCCGAGGCTTCGGGCAGCGTGATCAGCGCCGTGCTGTTCGGCGCGCTCGCGGGCTCGGGCGTGCTGCCGTTCAGCCGGGCGCAGTTCGAGGCGACCATCGAGCGCGGCGGCGTGGGCGTGAAGCCCAGCCTGAAGGCCTTTGGCGCGGCGTTCGAGCGTGCGCAAGGCGGCGACGACGGCGAACCCGCGGCGCAGGCCGCCGCGGCCGCACCGGCCCCGCAGCCGCGCCATCCGGCCGTGCGCGCGCTGGTCGAGCGCGTGCAGCGCAATTTTCCGGAAGCCGCGCAAGACCTGCTGCTCGAAGGCGTGCGCCGCCTCATCGACTACCAGGACCCGGCGTATGCGGGCCTGTACCTCGACCGCATGGCGGCCGTTGCGGCGCTGCCGGCCGGCGACCACCGCCTGCTGCGCGAAACCGCGCGCCACCTGGCGCTGTGGATGTCCTATGAAGACACGGCCCGCGTGGCGGCCCTGAAGACCCGCGCCACCCGTTTCGAGCGCGTGCGCGGCGAGGCGCGCGTGCAGCCCGGCCAGGTGCTGGCCATCAACGAGTACATGCATCCGCGCCTGCAGGAAATCTGCGAGACGCTGCCCGGCGGCATCGGCCGCTGGCTCATGGGCTCGACGATGCCCAAGAAGCTCGTCGAGCGCTTCACGCAGCACGGCCGCGTGATCCAGACCAGCTCGTTGCGCGGCTACCTCATGCTGCGCACCGTGGCGGCATGCAAGCGCTGGCGCCTGTCGACCATGCGCTATGCCGAGGAGAACCGTCGCATCGAGGAGTGGCTGCAACGCATTGCCACGACCGCGCAGCGCAACCCCGAACTGGCCGTGGAGCTGGCGCAGTGCCAGCGGCTCGTGAAGGGCTACAGCGACACGCACGAACGCGGCATCCGCAACTACGACACCGTGATGCGCGCCGTCGAGCGCGCCGGCGCGGCGCTGGCGCCGGCCACCTTGCGCGAGCTGCGCGACGCGGCGCTGGCCGACGAACACGGCCACAAGCTGCAGGCCGCGCTGGCGCAGCACGCACTGGCCTGAAGAGACGAGACAAGACGACGATGACCGCACCCACAGCCACCCTCTCACTGCGCGTTGTCCAGGCGCAGCCGCTGAATCCGCTGATCCGCATGCTGCGCCTGCGCGCCGAGGACGGCCGCGCGCTGCCCGGCTTCGCGGCCGGCGCGCACATCCGCGTGCAGGTGTCGCTGCCCGACGGCAAGACCGACTGGCGCCACTACTCGCTCATCAACTTCGGCACCGCGCGCAACGCCACCACGCGCCGACGGAATACGTCATTGCCGTGCGCAAGGAGGCCGAAGGCCGCGGCGGCTCGCGCTTCATGCATGAGCAGCTGAAAGAAGGCGACACCCTCGCCATCGAGGCGCCGAAGAACGACTTTCCGCTGCACACCGGCCCGGGCGGCTCGGTGCTGGTGGCCGGCGGCATCGGCGTGACGCCGCTCGCCACCATGGCCGCGCGCCGCCGCGCCGAGGGCGCCGCCGTGCGCATGCACTACGCCGGCCGCAGCCGCGACCTGATGGCCTTTTTGCCCGAACTCCAAACCCTGCTCGGCGACGACCTGCGCGTGCACACCGACGCCGAAGCCGGTGGCCCGCTCGACATCGACGCGCTGCTCGACGACTGCCCCGCGGGCGACCGCCTCTACGTCTGCGGCCCCAAGGTCATGCTCGACGCCGTGCTCGCGCGCACCCAGGCGCGCGGCTGGGAACACGACCGCGTGCACTTCGAGCTGTTCACCGAACCGGTGGCGGAAGCGGGCGACCAGCCCTTCGAGGTGGAGCTCGCCCAGTCGGGCCAGCGCTTCACGGTGCCGGCCGACCAGAGCATCCTCGACTGCCTGATCGAGAACGGCTGCGACCCGATGTTCGACTGCAAGCGCGGCGAATGCGGCGTGTGCGCCGTGCCCGTGCTCGAAGGCGAGATCGAACACCGCGACTACGTGCTCACCGCCCGCGAGAAGGCGGAAGGCAACGTCATGCAGATCTGCATTTCGCGCGCCAAGGGTGCGCGCCTGGTGCTGGACATCTGAAGCAGGAGCCATGAGAACCATGACCTCGTACCGAGACAACCCCGACGCCGTTCGCGCGCTGGTGCGCAACGACCGCGTGCACCGCGACCTGTACACGAGCCAGGAGCTGTTCGAGCTGGAGCAGGAGCACTTCTTCGCGAACACCTGGAACTACGTCGGCCATGAAAGCCAGTTGCCGAAGCCGGGCGACTGGATCAGCAACGAGATCGCGGGCCGGCCGCTGATCGTGGTGCGCCACGCCGACGGCAGCGTCCGCGTGATGATGAACCGCTGCGCCCACAAGGGCTCGCGGCTGGTCAACGGCCCGTGCGGCAACACCGGCAAGTTCTTTCGCTGCCCGTACCACGCCTGGACCTTCAAGACCGATGGCGCGCCGCTGGCAATTCCGCTGAAGACGGGCTACGAGCACACGCAGCTGCACGAGTGCGAGTCGGGCAAGGGCCTGACCACGGTGAAGCATGTGCGCAGCCACCGCGGCTTCATCTTCGTGAAAATCAACGACGCGGGGCCGGACTTCGACGAATACTTCGGCGATTCGCTGAGCTCGATCGACAACATGGCCGACCGCTCGCCCGAAGGCGAACTCGAAATCGCGGGCGGCTGCCTGCGCTTCATGCACCAGTGCAACTGGAAGATGTTCGTGGAGAACCTCAACGACACCATGCATCCGATGGTGGCGCACGAGTCTTCGGCCGGCACTGCCAAGCGCATGTGGGCCGACAAGCCCGAAGACGAACCCAAGCCCATGGCGGTGGAGCAGTTCGCGCCTTTCATGTCGGACTACAAGTTCTTCGAGGACATGGGCATCCGCACGTACGACAACGGCCACAGCTTCACGGGCGTGCACTTCAGCATCCACAGCAAGTACAAGGCGATTCCCGCATACGACGACGCCATGAAGGCGCGCTACGGCGAGGAGAAGACGGCGCAGATCCTCGGCATGGCGCGGCACAACACGGTGTACTACCCGAACCTGACGATCAAGGGCGCGATCCAGGCGATTCGCGTGGTGAAGCCGATCTCCGCCGACAAGACGCTGATCGAGAGCTGGACCTTCCGGCTGAAGGGCGCGCCGCCGGAACTGCTGCAGCGCACGACGATGTACAACCGGCTCATCAACTCGCCGTTCTCCGTGGTGGGGCATGACGACCTGCAGGCCTATCGCGGCATGCAGGCGGGGTTGCATGCGAGCGGCAACGAGTGGGTCAGCCTGCATCGCGACTACGACGCCTCGGAGCTTGCGGGCGGCGAGATCACCACCGGCGGCACCAACGAGCTGCCGATGCGCAACCAATACCGCAGCTGGGTCGCGCGCATGACGGAGACCATGTGATGGCCGCCGCCGACATTTCCTGCCAGGACCTGATCGACTTCGTCGTGAACGAAGCGCACCTGCTCGACACGCGTCGGTACGAGGAGTGGAACGCGCTCTTCACCGACGACGCGTTCTACTGGATCCCGCTCGTGCCGGACCAGGAAGACGGGCTCAACCACACCTCGCACCTCTACGAGGACAAGCTGTTGCGCGACCTGCGCATCGAGCGCCTGAAGAGTCCGCGCGCTTTTTCGCAACAGCCGCCGAGCCGTTGCCACCACCTGCTGCAAGTGCCGGTGGTCGAGCAATTCGACGCCGAGGCCAACCGCCATGTGGTGCGCACCGAGTTTCACTACACCGAGTCGCAGGGCGACGAGCTGCAGTTCTATGTCGGCACCTTCTTTCATCACCTCACGGTGCGGGACGGCGCGCTGCGCATGACGCTCAAGCGCGTGAACCTGCTCAACTGCGACGCGGCCCTGCCGGCCGTGCAGCTTTTCATCTAGGGACGCGATGACCCACGCCACCGTCCACGACGTCTTCCAGGCCACCGCGGCGCGCACGCCGCAGGCCGAGTTCCTGTTCACCGAATCGGTGACGGCCGCGGCCTATGGCATCGCACCCGGCGCGATCCGCTGGGGCGAGGCCGCGGCGCAGATCGAGCGCCTGCGCGCCGCGTATGCGCAGGCGGGCTACGGCCACGGCCACCGCGTCGGGCTGCTGCTGGAGAACCGGCCGGCCTTCATCTTCCATTGGCTCGCGCTGAATGCATTGGGCGTGAGCGCGGTGCCGATCAATTCCGAGATGCGCTCGGCCGAACTGGTCTACCTGATCGGGCACAGCGAGATCGGTCTGGCCGTGACGCTGCCGGGCCGCGCCGCCGACCTGCAGGCCGCGGCGGCGCAGGCAGGCGTGGCCTTCGAGACGATGGGCCCGGACGATGCCGTGCCGCCCGCCAGGACGGCCGCGCCACGCGCCAGCGAGCCCATCGGCATCGACACCGAATGCGGCCTGCTCTACACCTCGGGCACCACGGGCCGTCCCAAGGGCTGCATCCTGGGCAACGCGTACTTCCTGTGCGCGGGCGAGTGGTATGCCGCGCTCGACGGCGTGTGCAGCATCCGCAGAGACCAGGAACGCGTCATCACGCCGCTGCCGCTCAACCACATGAACGCGATGGCGTTCTCCACCATGGTGGTGCTGGTGGCGGGCGGCTGCCTGGTGCAGCTCGACCGCTTCCACCCCAAGAGCTGGCTCGCCAGCGCCAAGGAGAGCGGCGCGACCATCGCGCATTACCTGGGCGTGATGCCGGCGATGCTGCTGTCCGCGCCCGCATCGCCGGCCGACCGCGACCATGCGATCCGCTGGGGCTTCGGCGCCGGCGTCGACCGCAAGAACCACGCGCCGTTCGAGCAGCGCTTCGGCTTTGCACTGGTCGAGGCCTGGGCGATGACCGAGACGGGCGCGGCCGCCTGCATCATGGCCAACCGCGAGCCGCGCCTGGTGGGCACGAGCTGCTTTGGGCGGCAGGAAGATTTCGTCGAGATCCGCCTCGTGGACGAAGCCGGCGGCGACGCGGCCACCGACATGCCGGGTGAGTTGCTCGTGCGCTCATCGGGCGCGGACCCCAAGCGCTACTTCTTCTCGGGCTACCTGAAAGACGAAGAAGCTACGCGCGAAGCCTGGGCCGATGGCTGGTTCCACACCGGCGACCTGGTGCGCCGCGACGCCGAAGGCAACTTCTTTTTTGTCGATCGCAAGAAGAACGTGATCCGCCGCAGCGGCGAGAACATCTCGGCCGTGGAGGTCGAGAGCGTGCTCAACCAGCACCCGGCCGTGAAGGCGTCGGCCGTGGCCGCCACGCCCGACGCGGTGCGCGGCGACGAAGTGCTGGCCTGCATCGTGATGCGCGAGGACGCCGATGTCCTGCATCCGGAGCAGACCGCCGCGAGTATCGTCGCGCATGCGCTGGCGCAACTGGCGTACTACAAGGCGCCGGGCTACGTGGCCTTTGTCGACGCGCTGCCGCTCACGCCGTCGCAGAAGATCCAGCGCGGCCAGTTGCGCGAGATGGCGCAGTCGCTGCCGGGCCAGGGCCACTGCATCGACACGCGCGCCATGAAGAAAAGACAGGTGGGGCAAGCATGAGCAAGCGACGGCTCTCCTACGAAGGCGTCGCGGTCGCGGTGCCCGTTACCGTGCCCTACGTGCGCTACTCCACGCGCACGGCGCACTGGTTCATCGGCCAGGCCGTCCAGGCGCTGGTCGAGGCCAGCGGCGTGGCCAAGGAACAGATCGACGGCCTGTGCCTGAGCAGCTTCTCGCTCGCGCCCGACACGGCGGTGGGCGTCACGCAGCATCTGGGCATGTCGCCACGCTGGCTCGACCACGTGCCCACCGGCGGCGCGTCGGGCGTGATGTGCCTGCGCCGTGCCGCGCGCGCCGTGCAGGCGGGCGACGCGGACATCGTCGCCTGCGTGGGCGCCGACACCAACCACGTCGACTCCTTCCGCCAGACGCTGGGCAGCTTCAGCAACTTCGCGCGCGACGCGAGCTACCCCTACGGCTCGGGCGGGCCGAACTCGATCTTCGCGTTCATCACCGCCAACTACATGCGCACCTACGGCGTGAAGCGCGAAGACTTCGGCCGCATCTGCGTCGACCAGCGCACCAACGCGCTGGGCAACCCGAACGCGATGTTCAAGAAGGCGCTGACGCTCGACGAGTACATGGCCGCGCGCCCCATCTCCGACCCGATCCACCTGTTCGACTGCGTGATGCCTTGCGCGGGCGCCGACGCCTTTTTGGTGATGAGCGAGGAGCGCGCGCGCGACCTCGGGCTGGCGCACGCGGTGATTCGCGGCGCCATCGAGCGCCACAACGCCTATGCCGAAGACCCGGTGATGGTGCAGGGCGGCTGGCGCAAGGACCGCGACGACCTCTATGCACAGGCCGGCGTGCAGCCCGCCGGGCTCGACTTCGTGCAGACCTACGACGACTACCCCGTCATCGTGATGATGCAGTTCGAGGACCTGGGCTTCTGCGAGAAGGGTGAGGGCTCGGCCTTCGTGCAGGCCCACACCATGACCTTCGACGGCAGCTTTCCGAACAACACGAGCGGCGGGCAACTTTCGGCCGGCCAGGCCGGCGCGGCGGGCGGCTTCCTCGGCAT
This sequence comes from Variovorax sp. E3, assembly GCF_016082275.1. Classification (GTDB taxonomy): domain Bacteria; phylum Pseudomonadota; class Gammaproteobacteria; order Burkholderiales; family Burkholderiaceae_C; genus Variovorax. The sequence goes on along the minus strand of NZ_MOWM01000048.1, from coordinate 32,620 downwards.
GGTCGAGGCGATACGGCAGCTGACCGGTGAAGCAGGCCCGCGCGCGGTGCCCGATGCGCAATCGGGCCTCGTCGCCGGCTTCGGCATGGTGACCTACGACCGCTGCCTGTGCACAGGCGCGGTCATCCTCGGGAGACCGGCATGACGATGCCTTTGATGCGCCCCCCGCGCAAGAACCCGGTGCTGCGCACCCGGCAGATGAACCTGCCGCCCGGCGCGCGCGGCCGCGTGGCGCTGGGCCTCACGGCCGCCGCCGCCGAAGGCCGTTTCGAGCTGCAGACCTGCGAGGACTGCGGCACGGTGCAGTACCCGCCGCGCGAGGTCTGCCACAAGTGCCTCTCGGCCGCGCTGCGCTGGCGCGAACAGAGCGGCGAGGGAGCGCTGCTCGGCAGTACCACGCTGCATCACAGCAACGACCTGTTCTTTCGCGAACGGCTGCCCTGGCGACTGGGCCTGGTGCACCTGGATGCCGGCCCCACGCTCATGGTGCACCTGCACGGCGAGGTCGGCGAGGCGCCGCAGCGCGTGCGTGTCGGTGCCCGGCTCGACCGCGCGGGGCAGGCCGTTCTCATTGGTTTTCCGAATGAAGGGAGTGCCCACATGGCCGACGACAAGATGCTGCGCGAAATGACCAGCGACCCCAAGTTCCGCAAGGCGCTGGTGACCGACGGCAAGACCGAGACCGGGCAGGCCATCGTGCGCGCGCTGGTGAAGGCGGGCGCAGACATCGTCTGGGTCGGCCATGCCGAGCCGTGGAAGAAGATGGGCGACGGGCTGGACGACATCTCGGCGCTGCCGCAGGTCACGCTGGTGCCGCTGGACCTGACCAACGGCCGCCAGGTGACGGAGCTTGCGGGCTCCATCGGCGGCAAGGTCGACATCGTCATCAACAACGCCGAGGTGCACCGCACCTTCGGCATCGGCGCGCGGCGCGGCACCGACGTGGCCAAGGCCGAGATGGACATCAACTACTTCGGCCTGCTGCGGCTGGCGCAGGAGTTCGGCCCGGCGCTGAAGGGCCGTTCGGCCGACGGCGTGACGGGCGCCACCGCGTGGGTCAACCTGCTGTCGATCTACGCGCTCAGCAACTTCCCGTCGCACGGCACCTTCAGTGCGTCGAAGGCTGCGGCGCATTCGCTGGCCCAATGCCTGCGCGCCGAGATGCGGCCGGCCGGCATCCGCGTGATCAACGTGTTCCCCGGCCCCATCGACGACGAGTGGAACCAGCACACGCCGCCGCCCAAGCTCGCGCCCACCGCGCTGGCCAATGCCATCGTGAAGGCGCTGCGCGACGGCGTGGAAGACGTGTACCCCGGCGACGTGGCGCAGGAGTGGCTGGAGCGCTGGCGCGACAACCCCAAGGTGCTGGAGCGCGAACTGGCCGCCGGCGGTTGAGCAAAGGAAAAGCACACGATGACCACGACAACAACCGAACTGGTGTCCGCCGCCGAAATTCTCGGCGGCCTGGTGACCGCCATGGCCAGCGGCCGCATCCGCGTGATCGACCTCACGCAGACGCTCACGCCCGAGTTCCCGCAGATCGCGCTGCCGCCCGAGATGGGCCAGTGCTGGCCCTTTCGCATCGAGGAAGTGTCGAAGTACGACGAGCGCGGCCCGGGCTGGTACTGGAACAACTTCTCGTGCGGCGAGCACACCGGCACGCACTTCGACGCACCGATCCACTGGATCTCGGGGCGCGACCTGCCGAACAACTCCGTCGACACCATTCCCGTGCAGCACTTCGTGGCGCCGGCCTGCGTGATCGACTGCTCGCCGCAGGTGAAGGACGACCCCGACTACCTGCTGACGCTGGAAGACATCGAGGCCTACGAGGCCGCGCACGGCCGCATCCCGAAGGGCGCATGGGTGCTGATGCGTACCGACTGGTCCAAGCGCAGCGACCCCGAGGCGTACCAGAACTTCGACGAGACCGGCCAGCACACGCCGGGCCCGAGCACCGCGGCGGTGCGCTTCCTGGTGGAGCAGCGCGACGTGCTGGGCTTCGGCTCCGAGGCCATCGGCACCGACGCGGGGCAGGGCTACCACCTGCGCCCGCCGTACCCGTGCCACTACTACATGCACGGCGCGGGCCGCTACGGACTGCAGTGCCTGAGCAACCTCGACCTGCTGCCGCCGGCCGGCGCGGTGCTGATCTGCCCGCCGCTGAAGATCGAGAAGGGCAGCGGGAGCCCGCTGCGCGTGCTGGCATTGGTGGGAGCCTCGGCATGAGCACGGTGGCCCCCAAGGTCGCGGCCGTCACCGGCGGCAGTGCCGGCATCGGCAAGGCCATCTGCGAAGACCTGCTGGCGCAGGGCTACGAAGTGATTTCGCTCGCGCGCCGCAAGGCCGAGATCGATCACCCGAAGCTGCACAGCATCGAGGTCGACCTGAGCGACCGCGTCGCCACGGGCGAGGCGGTGCAAGAGCTGGTCGAGCGTTTCTCGCCCACCACCATCGTCCACAACGCCGGCGTCATCCGCGCCGCGCTGCTGCCCGAGGTGAAGCTCGACGACCTCGACGCACTGGTCGACCTGCACCTGGGCTGCGCCATCCAGCTCGTGCAGGGCGCATTGCCCGCGATGCGCGCGCAGCACTTCGGCCGCGTCGTGCTGCTGTCGTCGCGCGCCGCGCTGGGCCTGGCCACGCGCACCAGCTATTCCGCCACCAAGGCCGGCATGCTGGGCATGGCCCGCACCTGGGCGCTGGAACTGGCGGCCGACGGCATCACGGTGAACGTGGTGGCGCCGGGGCCGATCCGCACCGACATGTTCTACGACGTGGTCGAGGCCGGCAGCGAGAAGGAACGCGCGCTGGCCGCCTCGGTGCCCGTCAAGCGCCTGGGCGAATCGGCCGACGTGGCACGCGCCGTGCGTTTCTTCGCCGACCCCGACAGCAGCTTCGTCACCGGCCAGGTCCTGTATGTCTGCGGCGGCACCAGCGTCGGCAGCCTGGCCCTCTGAATTCATTTCGTATTTGCTTTCTCACGTCCGTCCAAAAAACCACCTCTGGAGCATCGCCATGAAAGTCTTGAACCGAATTCGCACGCTCGCGGCCATTGCCGCGGGCCTGGGCGCGCTGAGCGCCGCGGGCGCGTGGGCCGCGACCTCAAGGTCGGCTTCATCACGTCGCTGTCGGGGCCGGTGTCCTCGCTCGGCATTCCGTACGACAAGGGCATGAAGGCGGCGGTGGCCTACAAGTCGGAGGTGGGCGGCCGCAAGGTGCAGGTGATCCAGCTCGACGATGCGTCCGACCCGTCGACGGCCGCGCGCAATGCGCGCAAGCTCATCGAGGAAGACAAGGTCGATGTCATCATCGGCACGGCCGGTGCGCCCGGTTCGCTGGCCATTGCCGGCGTGGCGCGTGAAACCAGGACGCCGCTGATCTCCATCGCCAATGCCGACCTGGCCGGCGAAGAGGGCGCGTGGATGGTGACGCTGCCGCAGCCCGCGCCGCTCATGATGGGCGCGATGGTCGAGAAGATGAAGCAGGCCGGCGTGAAGACGGTGGCCTACATCGGCTATTCCGACGCCTGGGGCGACCTGGTGTACGACGCGCTCATGAAGTCGGCGCCGCCGGCCGGCATCAAGGTGGTGTCGAACGAGCGCTATGCGCGCAGCGATTCGTCGGTGGCCGGCCAGGTGCTGAAGATCGTGGCGCTGCGGCCCGACGCGGTGATCACCGGTGCCTCGGGCACGCCCGGCGCATTGCCCTACCTGGCACTGGCCGAGCGCGGCTACAAGGGAAAGATCTACGGCATGCACTCGCTGATCAACCCCGACTTCATCCGCGTCGGCGGTGCATCGGTCGAAGGCCTGCTGGCGCCCACGGGCCCCGTGGTGGTGGCCGAGCAACTGCCCGACGCCAACCCGATGAAGAAGATCGCGATGGACTTTCGCGCCGCCTACCAGAAGGCCAACGGCGCGCCGCCCACCGACACCTTCTCGGCCTACAGCTTCGATGCATGGCTGATCTACCTGGACGCGGCGCAGCGCGCGCTGGCCGGCAAGGCCGAGCCGGGCACGCCGCAGTTCCGCCTGGCACTGCGTGACGCCATCGTCAGCACCAAGGAGCTGGTCGGCACGCACTCTGTCTACAACTTCAAGCCGACGGACCGCTATGGCTCGGACGACCGTTCGCGCGTGGTCGTGAAGCTCGAAAAGGGCCAATGGAAGCTGGTGCCCTGAGATGAAGAAACTGACCCACATCCTCGGCGCCACCGCGCTCGCGCTGGCCGCGTCGCAAGCACAGGCCGCCGACCTGAAGATCGGCTTCATCAGCTCGCTGTCGGGCCCGGTGGCCGCGCTCGGCATTCCCTACGAAAAGGGCATTCGCGCCGCCATCGCAGAGCACCCGGAAATCGCCGGGCGCAAGGTGCAGCTGATCGTGCTCGACGATGCATCGGACCCGACCACGGCCGGGCGCAACGCGCGCAAGCTCGTGACCGAAGACAAGGTCGACGTGCTCATCGGCACTTCGGGCGTGCCGGGTGCGATGGCCATCGCGGCCGTGGCCAGGGAGCTCAACACGCCGCTGATCTCGCCCACGCCGGTGACCATCGCGGGCCCCGAGGGCGCGTGGACCGTGACCGTGTCGCAGCCGTTCCCGCTCATGGTCGCGGGCGTCGTCGACCGCATGAAGAAGTCGGGCGTCAAGACCGTGGCCTTCATCGGCTTCTCGGACGCGCTGGGGGACCTGGCCTACGACTCGCTCGTGAAGAGCGCCGACCTCGCCGGCATCAAGGTGGTGGCGAACGAGCGCTATGCGCGCAGCGACTCGTCGGTGGCCGGGCAGATCCTGAAGATCGTCGCGGCGCGGCCCGACGCGGTGTTCGCGGGCAACTCGGGCACGCCCGGCGCGCTGCCCTACCTGGCGCTGGCCGAGCGTGGCTACAAGGGCAAGATCTACGGCACGCACGGGCTCATCAACGCCGACTTCGTGCGCGTGGGCGGTGCCTCGATCGAGGGGCTGCAGGTGCCCAGCGGGCCGGTGCTGGTGGCCGACCAGTTGCCCGACAGCAACCCGATCAAGAAGGTGTCGATGGGCTTTCGCAGCGCCTACCAGAAGGTCAACGGCGCGGTGCCGACCGATGCCTTCTCTTCGTACACCTACGACGCCTACCTGCTGCTGGCCGATGCGGCCTCGCGCACCAAGGGCGAGCCGGGCACGCCGCAGTACCGCACGGCGCTGCGCGATGCCATCGTGAGCACCAAGGAGCTGGTGGGCACGCACGGCGTCTACACCTTCAAGCCCGACGACCGCTACGGATCGGACCAGCGCGGCGTGGTCATCGTGCAGATGACCAAGGGCCAGTGGAAGCTGGTTCCCTGAGTCCGGCCTGAGCCACCGAGCACCACCATGACCACCTACCGCAACCGCCCCGATCTTGTCGCGGCGCTGGTCCGCGACGACCGGGTGCACCGCGACCTGTACCTCAGCGAAGAGATTTTTTCGCTGGAGCAAGAGCACCTGTTCGCCGGCACCTGGGTCTTTCTGGGCCACGCGAGCCAGGTGCCCGAGCCTGGCGACTTCGTGACGCAGGACATCGCGGGGCGGCCGTTGCTCATGGTGCGCCAGCCCGACGGCGACGTGCATGTGCTCTACAACCGCTGCGCCCACAAGGGCACGCAGCTGGTGACGGACGAGAGCGGCAACACCGGCCGCTTCTTCCGCTGCCCGTACCACGCGTGGACCTACAAGCTCGACGGCGCGCCGCTCGGGCTGCCGCTGAAGAACGGCTACGAGGGCACGCAGCTCAAGGCCTGCGAGTCGGGGCAGGGGCTGTCGGTGGTGAAGCACGTGAAGGTGTACCGCGACTTCGTGTTCGTGCGGCTGGCGGACACCGGGCCGTCGTTCGAGGACTACTTCGGCCAGGTGCTGGGCGCCATCGACAACATGGTCGACCGCTCGCCCGAGGGCAAGCTCACGGCAGGCGGGGGCGTGCTGCGCAACATCGTCCATTGCAACTGGAAGATGTACCTGGAGAACATCAACGACACGGTGCACCCGATGTCGACGCACGAGTCGGCCACCAAGGCGGCCGAGGCGCTGTGGGAGGGGCATGCGCCCACCGACCCCAAGCCCATGGCGATGGAGCAGATCCTGCCCTTCGGCTCGGGCTACGAGTTCTTCGACAAGATGGGCGGGCGCGTGTTCGCGAACGGCCACAGCGTGCTGGGCGTCAACTTCAGCATCCACTCCAACTACGCGCAGCTGCCCGAGTACGAGGCCGCGATGCGCGCCGCGCACGGCGAGGCGCGCGCCACCGAGATCCTGCAGCGCTCGCCGCAGAACTCGGTCTTCTACCCGAGCCTGTCGGTCAAGGGCTCGCCGCAAGCCATTCGCGTGATCCGGCCGCTGGCCGCCAACCGCACGCTCATCGAGGCCTGGAGCTTTCGCGCGGCCGCGCGCCGGCGCTGCTGTTCGAGCGCGCCATGAGCTACAACCGGCTCGTGTTCTCGCCGATGTCGGTGGTCGCGCACGACGACGTGCACCTGTTCGAGAGCATCCAGCAGGGCCTGCGCGCCGGCGGCAACGAATGGGTGAGCCTGCACCGCAACTACGACCCGGCCGAGAAGCAGCAAGCCATGGTCACCACCAACGGCACCAACGAGCTGTTGATGCGCAACCAGTTCCGCGCGTGGGCCCAGTCCATGGCGGCAGGCATGACGGCGGGCATGGAGGTCGCGCCATGACGGACCCGCGCGACCTTGTCGCCCACGAAGCGGCCCTGCTCGACGAGCGCCGCCTCGACGAGTGGCTGGCCCTGTTCGCCGAAGACGGCCACTACTGGGTGCCGCTGCTCGGCGCCGCGCAGGCCGACCCGTTCTCGCACAACTCGCTGGCCTATGAAGACCGCCTGCTGCTGCAGCTGCGCGTGGACCGCCTGAAGAACCCGCGCGCGCATTCGCAGCACCCGGCCAGCCACAGCCAGCACGTGCTGCAGCCTTCGCGCATCGAGCACGAGAGCGCCGACGAAGCACGCCTGCGCACGCCGTTCCTCTATGTCGAGGCGCGCGGCGAAGACCAGATCCTGCTGAGCGGAACCGCCCGCCATCACCTCGTTCGAACCCCCGCCGGCTGGCTGATCCGCGAGAAGCGCATCGACCTGCTCAACGCCGCGCGCGCGTTGCCGGCCATCCAGTTGTTCATTTGAGTTACCTGTTCGTTCATTCCAACAACCATCCTCACCGGAGCTACGACATGAAGAGCCTGATGCAGACCTTGACGCGCGGCACGCTTGCCGCGGTGCTGACCGCCTGTGGCGTTGCGAGCGCGCTGGCGGCCGACCTCAAGGTCGGCCTCAGCGTGTCGCTGTCGGGGCCCAACTCCTCGCTGGGCGTGCCCTATGCCAAGGGCATGCAGGCCGCGCTGGCCTACAAGCCCGAGGTGAACGGCCGCAAGGTGCAGCTCATCGTGCTCGACGACGGCTCCGACCCGACCACGGCCGGGCGCAATGCGCGCAAGTTGATCGAGGAAGAAAAGGTCGACGTGCTCATGGGCACTTCGGGCGTGCCCGCCGCCATTGCGATGGCGCAGGTCGGCAAGGAGTCGAAGACGCCGATGATCGGCCTCACGCCCATCCTGCTCGACCCCAACGAGAACCCGTGGGTGATGACGGTGGCGCAGCCCACGCAACTGATGATCGACGCGGTGGTCGAGCGCATGAAGCGCAACAACGTCAAGACCGTCGGCTACATCGGCTTTTCCGACGCCTGGGGCGACCTGGTGTACGACGCGCTCATGAAGGCCGCGCCCGGCGCCGGCATCAAGGTGGTGAGCAACGAGCGCTATGCGCGCGCCGACGCGTCGGTGACGGGGCAGGTGCTGAAGATCGTGGCGCTGCGGCCCGACGCGGTGATGACCGGCGGTGCCGGCACGCCGGGCGCGCTGCCGTTCCTGGCGCTGCAGGAGCGCGGCTTCAAGGGCGGCGTGTACGGCCAGCACGGGCTGATCAACCCCGACTTCGTGCGCGTGGTCGGCGCGGCCGGACAGAACGCGCTGATGCCCACCGGCCCGGTGATCGTGGCCGAGCAACTGCCCGACAACTACCCGACCAAGAAGATCGCGACCGACTTCCGCGCGGTGTTCCAGAAGGTCAACAACGCACCGACCAGCGACGCCTTCTCGGCCTATTCCTTCGACGGCTGGCTGGTGTTCGCCGATGCCGCCTCGCGCGCGATGAAGAAGGCCGAGCCGGGCACGCCCGAGTTCCGCGTGGCGCTGCGCGACGCGATCTTCAGCACCAAGGAAGTGGTGGGCACGCACGGCGTCTACACCTTCAAGCCCGGCAGTCTCTACGGCGTGGACGAACGCGCCCGCGTGATCGTCAAGCTCGACAACGGCCAATGGAAGCTCGCACCTTGAAACCCTTCTCGCCTTTGCTTTTCCGGAGGGCCGCGCGATGACATGGGACGTGGCGCTCATTCTTCTCACCGACGGCCTGGCCAACGGCGCCGTCTATCTGCTGGCCGGGCTCGGGCTGGTGCTGATCTTTTCGGTCACGCGGGTGGTGTTCGTGCCGTTCGGCGACATCGCGGCCTTCGCGGCGCTGTCGCTCGCGGCCTTCGAGACCGACCGCGTGCCGCCGACCATCGGCATGGTGGCCGTGTTGGCGGCGCTGGCGCTGGCCACCGAAATCGGCAGCCTGCTGCGCCGCGGCGAGGCCGCGCGCATTCCGAAGGCGGTGCTGATGTGGGGCGTGCTGCCGGCCATTCCATGCGTGCTGGCGTGGCTGGCCGCGCGGCCCGGCGTGCCGGTGGCGGTGCACATCGCGGTGGCCGTGCTGCTCGTGGTGCCCATTGCGCCGCTGCTGGCGCGCGTGGTGTTCCAGCCGATCGCCGATGCGTCGGTGCTGGTGCTGCTGATCGTGTCGCTGGCGCTGCACTTCCTGCTGTCGGGCCTGGGCCTGCTGTTCTTCGGACCCGAGGGTTCGCGCACCACGCCGCTCACGAGCGCCGTGTTCACGCTGAGCGACGGTTTCACGGTCAGCGGGCAGGTGGTGCTGATGGTGGGCGCGGCCATCGTGCTGAGCGGGCTGTTCTTCCTGGTGTTCGAGCGCACGGTGGCCGGCAAGGCGCTGCGCGCCACGGCGGTGAACCGGGTGGGCGCGCGGCTGGTCGGCATCCGGCCGGGGCGCACGGCGCTGCTGGCGTACGGCTGCGCGTCGCTGCTCGCGGGGCTGATCGGCGTGCTGATCGCGCCGGTGACGACGATGTATTACGACTCGGGCTTCATCATCGGCCTGAAGGCCTTCGTGGCCGCGATCATCGGCGGGCTCGTGAGCTACCCGATGACGGCCATCGGCGCGCTCGCGGTCGGCGTGGTCGAGAGCTTTGCTTCGTTCTGGAGCGGCGCGCTGAAGGACGTGATCGTGTTCAGCCTGCTGATTCCCGTGCTCATGTTGCGCTCCTTCATGGCCACGCACGCCGAAGAGGAAGAAGACGAGGTGGACCAATGAACGGCAATCGCAAACGCATGGCGTGGATCGCCGGGGTGGTCGTGGTGCTGGCGCTGGTGCCGGTGGTGGCGGGGAGCTTCACGGTCTCGCTGCTGAACGACATCGGCATCGGCGCGCTGGTGGCGCTGGGGCTGGTGCTGCTCACGGGCGTGGGCGGCGCGACCTCGTTCGGGCAGGCGGCCTTCGTCGGCATCGCGGCCTATGCGACGGCGTGGCTCACGACCACGCAGGGCATGTCGCCGTGGATCGGGCTGCTGTTCGCGCTGCTGCTCACGGGGCTGTCGGCGCTGGCCATCGGCATGCTCACGCTGCGGTTGGGCGGGCACTTCCTGCCGCTGAGCACCATCGCGTGGGGGCTGTCGATCGCGATGCTGTTCGGCAACGTCGATGCGCTCGGGCGGCACACGGGGCTGTCGAACATTCCGGCGCTGCAGGTCGCGGGCTGGTCGCTGGCGGAACCGCGCGCGATGTACTACCTGATCTGGGTGGTGGTCGGCCTGGCCTGCCTGTTCAGCCACAACCTGCTGCAGTCGCGGCCGGGGCGTGCGATTCGCGGGCTGCGCGGCGGTGCCACGCTGCTAGCGAGCGTGGGCGCGGACGCGTACCGCGTGCGGCTGTCGCTGTTCGTCACGGCCGCGCTGTTCGCGGGGCTGGCGGGCTGGCTCTATGCGCACATGAACCGCTTCGTGAGCCCGTCGCCCTTCGACGTGCGCGCGAGCATCGAGTACCTGCTGATGGCGGTGGCCGGCGGGCTCGGGCAACTGGCGGGCGCGCTGGTCGGTGCGGCGCTGGTGCTGGTGCTGAAGAACGGGCTGCAGGACGTGCTGCCGATGCTCACGCAGCGCGCGGGCCAGCTGGAAGCCGTGGCCTTCGCGGCGCTCTTCATCCTTCTGCTGCACTTTGCGCGCGGCGGGGTGATGGGCCTGCTGCGCCGCTGGACGCGCAGGCGCGGCGCCGTGCAAGGGCCGTCGCGCCACGAGGCGCCGCCGGTCGAGCCGCTGGCGCACCGCACGCTGCCCGAGCGCGGCTCGCAGGTGCTGTCGGTGAACGGCGCGGTCAAGCGCTTCGGCGGCCTGGTGGCGGTGAACGACGTGAGCTTCGACGTGAAGGCCGGCGAAATCGTCGGGCTGATCGGGCCCAACGGCGCGGGCAAGTCGACCATGTTCAACCTGCTGACCTGCACGCTGCCGATGAGCTCGGGCCAGGTGCGCTTCCTGGCCCACGACATCGCCGGCATGCCGCAGCGCCAGGTGGCGCGGTTGGGGCTGGCGCGCACCTTCCAGCACGTGAAGCTGCGCCCGCACATGAGCCTGCTCGACAACGTGGCGCTGGGCGCGCATTCGCGCACGCGCTCGGGCATCCTGAAGGCGGGGCTGCGGCTGGACCGCACGGAAGAAATGCAGATCCTGCAGGAGGCGCAGCGCCAGCTCGACCGTATCGGCCTGGGCGACCGCGCGCACGAGCTGGCGGGCAGCCTGCCGCTGGGCACGCAGCGCATTCTGGAGATTGCGCGCGCGCTGGCCGCCGACCCGGTGCTGCTGGTGCTCGACGAGCCCGCCGCCGGCCTGCGCCGCAAGGAGAAGATGGCCCTGGGCGACCTGCTGCGCAAGCTGCGCGAGGAAGGCGTGACCATCCTCATCGTCGAACACGACATGGACTTCGTGATGAAACTGGTGGACCGGCTGGTGGTGATGAACTTCGGCTCCAAGCTCGTGGAGGGCGTGCCGTCGGCGGTGCGCGCGGACGAGCGCGTGCAGGCGGCTTACCTGGGGAGCGTTGTATGAGCGCCGCACGGCCGCCCGAAGGCGCGGGCCCCCTTCAGGGGGTAGGAGAACTACACGAAGTGAGAAGCCTGGGGGTAGCCAAATGACCGCGATGCTGGAGATTGGCGACCTGCATGTGTCGTACGGGCAGGTCGAGGCGGTGCGCGGTGTGTCGCTCGACCTGCAGCCGGGGCAGATCATTTCGGTGATCGGGCCGAACGGCGCGGGCAAGACCACGCTGCTGGCGGCGGCGATGGGGCTGCTGCCCTGCAAGGGCACGCTGCGCTTCGAGGGCGAAGACCTGCAGGGGCTCGACGTGGAGGCGCGCGTGGAGCGCGGCCTGTGCCTCGTGCCCGAGAAGCGCGAGCTGTTCGGCGAACTCACCGTGCTCGACAACCTGCAGCTCGGTGCCTATGCCAAGCGGCTGCGCGGCGACGCGATGAAGAAGCGGCTGCAGTCGGTGTACGACCGCTTTCCGCGACTGGCGGAGCGGCGCACCCAGCGCGCCGACACGCTGTCGGGCGGCGAGCGGCAGATGCTGGCGGTGGGGCGCGCGCTGATGTCGGCGCCGCGGCTGCTGATGCTCGACGAGCCCAGCCTGGGCCTGGCGCCGCTGATCGTGCGCGACATCCTGACCATCGTGCGCAAGCTGCGCGAAGACGGCGTGTCGATCCTGCTGGTGGAGCAGAACGCGCGTGCCGCGCTCGAAAGCTCGGACCAGGGCTATGTGCTGGAGACCGGCGAGATCGCGCTGTCGGGCGCCTCGGCCGAACTCGCGAGCGACCCGCGCGTGCAGGCGACCTATCTGGGCGGAGGCACGCACGATGACGAGTGACGCCCGCGCCGTGCCGCCCCTGCAGCGCACGCTGCCGGTGATGCTGCGCCGGCAGGCCGAGATGTTCGGCTCGCGGGCGTTGCTGCGGATCGCGGGGCGTGCATGGGCGCATCGCGATGCGGCGGACGCGGCGGCTGTGCGCGCCGGTGCGCTGGCCGCCGCCGGGGTGACGCAAGGGGACCGCATCGCGGTGATGTGCGGCAACCGCATCGAGTTTCTCGAGAGCTTTCTCGGCGCGGGCTGGCTGGGTGCGTCGATCGTGCCGATGAACACGGCGTCGATGGGGCCGCAGCTCGAATACTTCCTGGCGAACAGCCAGGCGAAGCTGCTGGTCATCGAGGCGGCGTTCGTCGAGCGGCTGGCGACGGCGGACCTGGCGCGCACGGCGCTGCGAGAGATCTGGGTGATCGGCGAGATGCAGGCGGGGGCATGGCAGGCGCCGGCCGGCGTGCGCGTGGTGCCGTACCCCGAGGCCGGGGAGGCCGTCGAGCCCGCGCCGGTGCAGCCGGGCGATGCGCTCGCGATCCTCTATACGTCGGGAACGACCGGCCCGGCCAAGGGCGTGATTTGCCCGCACGCACAGTATTTCTGGTGGGGCGTGAACAGCGCGGAAGTGCTCGGCGTGGGGGCTGACGACGTGCTGTGCACCACGCTGCCGCTGTTCCACATCAACGCACTCAACACCTTCGCGCAGGCCGCGCTGACCGGAGCCGAGGTGGTGTTCGAGTCGCGCTTCTCGGCCTCGGGCTTCTGGCCCACGATGCGCGCGAGCGGCGCCACGGTGGTCTACCTGCTGGGCGCGATGGTGCCGATTCTGCTGGCGCAGCCGGAGGGCGCGGGCGAGCGGGAGCACCGCGTGCGCATCGGGCTGGGGCCCGGTGTGCCGTCCGCCGCGGGCGCTGCCTTCAAGGCGCGCACGGGGGTGTCGCTGCTCGAAGGCTACGGCTCGACCGAGACCAACTTCGCGATCGCGACCGCGCCCGATTCGCCGCGCGGCGGTGTCATGGGCTGGCTGCGGCCGGGCTTCCAGGCGCGCGTGGCCGACGCGCACGATGTGGCGCTGCCGCCCGGCGAGGCCGGCGAGTTGCTGCTGCGTGCCGACGAGCCGCACGCCTTCGCGAGCGGCTACTTCAACATGCCCGAGAAGACGGTCGAGGCGTGGCGCAATCTCTGGTTCCATACCGGCGACCGCGTGGTGCGCGATGCGGATGGCGCATTCCGTTTCGTCGACCGCATCAAGGACGCGATCCGTCGGCGCGGCGAGAACATCTCTTCGTTCGAGGTCGAGCAGGTGCTGCTGAGCCACCCGGGCGTGGCCGCGTGCGCCGTGTACCCGGTGCGCTCCGAACTGGCGGAAGACGAAGTGATGGCGGCGCTGGTGGCGCGCGAGGGCGTGCCGGTCGACCCGGCGGAGCTGGCGCGCTTCTGCGAAGGCCGGCTGCCGTACTTTGCCGTGCCGCGCTACATCGACGTGCTGGCCGATCTGCCGCGCACCGAGAACGGTAAGGTGCAGAAATTCAAGCTGCGCGAGCGCGGCGTGGGGCCGCAGACCTGGGACGGCCGGCCCGCAAGGAGCTGATGGCATGACGAACCCGATGCCTGCGCTTTCCGGCCGCGTGGCGTTCGTGACGGGGGCGGGGCAGGGGCTCGGCGCGGCCATTGCGCGAGGGCTGCGCGAGGCCGGTGCGCGCGTGGCGTTGGCCGACATCGATGGCGAGAACGTGGAAGCGGTGGCGGCGGAAGTCGACGGGCTGGCGCTGCAACTCGACGTGCGCGACGAGGCGGCCTTCCGCGCCTGCTTCGACAGGGCGGTCGCGCACTTCGGCGCGGTCGACATCATGGTCAACAACGCGGCGCGCACGGCGACGACATCGCTGTGGGACATCACGCCACAAGAGTGGGACGACGTGCTCGCCATCAACCTGCGCGGGAGCTTCTTCGGTTGCCGCATCGCGGGGCGGTACATGCGCGAACGAGGGCAGGGCCGCATCGTCAACCTGGCGTCGATGGCGGGGCAACAGGTCAGCGCCGCGACCGGCGCGCACTACGGGGCCAGCAAGGCGGGTCTGCTGGCGCTGACGCGTTCGTTCGCGCAAGAACTGGCACCGCACGGCGTGACCGTGAATGCGCTGGCTCCGGCGGCAATCCGCAGCCCCGCGCTCGATGCGCTGGAGCCCGCAAGGCAGCAAGCCTTGCAGGCCGGCATTCCGCTCGGACGCTTCGGCCTGCCGGAGGAAGTGGCCGCGGCGGTCGTCTACCTCGCGTCACCGGCGGCCGCCTTCATGACCGGCGCGACGCTGGACCTCAACGGCGGCCGTTTCATGCGGTGACAACCCGCACGGGCCTGCACCGCTAAAATGATTCAGAACTAAAATATTCAGGTATGCAATCAAATTCACTGACTGGCCGCCACGCACTCGTCACCGGCGCTGCGCGCGGCATCGGCGCCGAGATCGCCCGCACCCTGGCCGCCGAGGGCGCCGTTCTTACGTTGCTGGGGCGTGACCGCGAGGCGCTGCAACGCGTGGCCGATTCGCTTGCGGGAAGTGGGCACGGCGTGGTCGCGGCCGACGTGGCGAACCCGGAAGCGGTGCAGGCCGCCTTCGCCGAGGCCCGTGGCGCGCGCGGCGCTGTCGCCGTCCTGGTCAACAACGCGGGTGCGGCCGAGAGCGCGCCGTTCCTCAAGACCTCGTTCGACCTCTGGCAGCGCATGCTGTCGGTCAACCTCACCGGCAGCTTCCTGTGCGCGCAGGCAGCGCTGCCCGACATGCTCGACGCGGGCTGGGGCCGCATCGTCAACATCGCGAGCACGGCGGGGCAGAAGGGCTATGCCTATGTGGCGGCCTACACCGCGGCCAAGCATGGCGTGGTCGGGCTCACGCGCTCGCTGGCGCTCGAGGTGGCGCGCAAGGGCATCACGGTGAACGCGGTGTGCCCGGGCTATACCGACACCGACATCCTGCGCAACAGCGTGGCCAACGTGGTCGGCAAGACCGGGCGCAGCGAGGCCGATGCGCTGGCGGAGTTCTCCAGCGTCAACCCGCAGCGGCGCATCGTGCAGCCAGCCGAAGTGGCCGACGCGGTGCGCTGGCTGTGCGGCGAGAGCGCCGCGTCGGTCACGGGCCAATCGATTTCGGTTTCAGGGGGGGAAGTCACATGACACGCAGCAACGATGCCTCGCACGCCGTGCTGAGCGATGCGGAAGAACTGGGCCACGAGGCGCGCGCGGGCCACGAGGACCACGCGATGCTCAAGCTGTGGCTGCGCATGCTGGCCAGCACGACGCAGATCGAGGCCGAGATCCGTCGCCGGTTGCGCGAGCGCTTCGGCATTTCGCTGGCGCGCTTCGACTACATGGCGCAGCTCTATCGCTACAAGGACGGGCTCAAGATGCGCGTGCTGTCGCGCTACCTGATGGTGACGGGCGGCAACGTCACAGGCCTGACGGACGAACTCGAACGCGAAGGCATGGTGGCGCGCGCGCCCAGCCCCGACGACCGCCGCGCGTGGATCGTGAGCCTCACGCCCGCGGGCCGCCGCACCTTCGAGACGATGGCCAGCGAGCACGAGCAGTGGATCCTCGAGATGTTCTCGGGGCTCGACATGAAGACGGTGAAGCAGCTGCACACGCAGCTCGGCCTGCTGCGCGTGCATGTGATGCGCGGCGAGCCGGCGGGCGAGGAGGGCTGACGATGAGCGAGGCCAGGGAATTCCGGCGGCCGCGGCTGATTCGCTTCTCGGACTGCGACCCGGCGGGCATCGTCTTCTATCCGCAGTACTTCGTGATGCTCAACGGGCTCATCGAGGACTGGGTCAACGAAGGCCTGGGGCTCAGCTACCACGGGCTGGTGGCGCAGCGGCGCATCGGCCTGCCGACCGTGAAGCTCGATGTCGACTTTCGCGCCGTGAGCCGCATGGGCGACCCGGTGATGCTCGGCTTGGCGGTGCAGCGGCTGGGCTCGCGTTCAATGACGCTGGCGGTGCGCTGCTTCAGCGCACAGACCGGCGAAGTGCGCATGCAGATGACGCAGGTGATCGTGACGACCTCGCTGGAAACGCATCGTGCGGTCGCCATTCCGGACGACATGCGCGCGGCCATCCTGCGCGACGCGCCCGAGCTGGGCGCGGCCTGATCTTCAGGGCGCGGGCTCGCCACCAGCGGCGTCTTGCGCGCGCTTCTTCAGCCAGCCGCTGAGTTCCTTCTTGCCCTTGGCGTTGGCCGTGCGCCATGCCTCGCGCGCAGCCGCGATGAAGCGTTCTTCCGCCGCGTCGGGCACCTCGGAGGGACGGTCTTCCTTGTCGAGCCAGCCGGCCTCCACGTCGCAGTGCCGTTCGATCTGCCGTGCCAGGTTGTCGCCGATGGGCCGCGAACTCTTGATCTGGCTCCACATGCTGGGAGAGATCTCGACCTTCTTGGCGAACGCCTGGTCCAGCCCCTTGGCGGGCAGGCCCGCGGCAACTGCCTCTTCGAGGAAACGGCGATGAAGCGCGAGGGCATTGCGGCGACGCGCGACGGTGATATTGGGCACTGTTCAAAAACAACAACAAGACAAAAAAAGATTGTCCCGGTTGTTGACGTCGCCGTAAACACTATTTACAGTTGTCTTCATTCGCGGCCCAAGCCGTACCTTTTTTCCAACCCTTTACAGCCGACAGCGGCAATTTTTGACTCAGGAACCATCGTGAACACCGCATTGACCTTCATCAGCATTCGACCCGCCTCGGGCCGATCGCTCGTGCGCGTCTGGGCGTGTGGTGGTTTCGATGGCATGCCGTCGGTCCGACTGAATCAGCACCAGAGCCACGCGTATTCCACGCAAGCCGCAGCCAGCCTGCGCGTTGGAAAAGTCGAGGATCAGGTGCTACCGGGTGGAGGTTGCGCGTAGGCGCATACCTTCCAAGCTCTCTCACACAGAGGCCCGGAAACCGCAAGGTTCCGGGCCTTTTTGTTTTTGTCGTTTGTTCGTTGTTGGCCGTGCTTGGCCATTCCGGGTGTGCCTTCACCACACCGCCAGAACCCACCGCGTAGACGGTCTGGCGGGATGTGCAGGAATTGATCTCTCCTGTGCAGCGACGTCGTACGGGACCGCACCCCGCGTGCTGTCCGTCGCGTGAGGACACAACCGGAATGGAAAGCAGGCGGGCAACCGTCTTTTTTTCAACCCCCAACTCGAGCGGGAGCCGGCCATGCAAGTGGCCCTCCCGCGGAAACCGGCCGCAACGATTGGGCGGCGCCGGAACCCGTCACCGGACATTGTTTGCTTGTTTGTTTTTCGACCCGCGTTAGCTCAATGGATCAGAGCACTTGCCTACGAAGCAAGGGGTTGCACGTTCGAGTCGTGCACGTGGGGCCATTTTTTTCTCGAGTTTGCTGTCACATCAACCAAGGAGTCACTCATGCGCAAGCGCAACACCCCGATCCGGATGATCACCGTGCGCCCGGCACAGCCGCGCAAGCGCATGGTGCTGGCCCTGGCCCAACGCTTCGGCATCTTGACCAGTGCAGGTCGCGCCGCAGAAGGCGCGTCGGCATCGCAAGGCGAGGCGCCGCAGTTCGACGGCCTCGATCTCGACCAGCGCGTGCGCGCGGTCGGCGAGTGGTAATAAGGCGGCCAGCCGGCTGATCGCTCATGTTTCATGGTGCGCGTAGCTCAATGGCAGAGCCGCGGGTTGTGGTCCCGCTGACGACGGTTCGATCCCGTTCGTGCACCCCATCGTTCTTTGTATTTCGTTCCACGTCGTCACGACGACCATCGCCGCGAAAGGAGGCGAGTCATGCACCCTCACGTCCTGCAACTCGATATTCAGGGCACGCCGCAAGCCTGGATCTCGCTGGAGCAGGCGGTGTTGCACTACGCCACCGGCTCCGTGGCCTGGGAAGACGGCGAGCTGCCGCTGGCCACGCTGCGCGGCGGCTTCAACGTGGCGCGCGGTGTGCAGTCGCGTGTCGAGGTGGCGCCGATCATCGCGCTGTGCGGCGCGTCGAAGATCAATCTCTTCGACGTGGTGCCGAGCGTCACCAAGAGCAAGCTGCTGCGCCGCGACCGCCACACCTGCGCCTACTGCGCGGGCGTGTTCCAGGAGCGCGACCTGCAATGCGAGCACGTGATGCCCGAGTCGCGCGGCGGCCCGTGGACGTGGACCAACCTTGTGAGCGCGTGCGCGGTCTGCAACAACCGCAAGGCCGCGCGCACGCCCGAGGAAGCCGGCATGCCGCTGGTCTATCTGCCGTATGTGCCGAGCCGCTTCGAGAACTTTCTGCTCGAAGGCCGCAACATCCGTGCGGACGTGCACGAGTGGCTCGCGAAGCGCCTGCCCAAGGGCTCGCGGCTGCAGTAGGGGCGGGGCGGTGATCTCGCTCCTTGCCCTCGCCCATGAAAAAAGCCCGCTGTCCTGGAGGCGGCGGGCTTGGTTGCGTGGGGCGTGCGAGTCGTCGAGGTCAGCGCCCGACGCCGAAGAAGCGGTAGGCGATGACCCCCGCGGCTGCGAGTCCCCCCACGATGACGAAGATCACTTTGGTTGCACGGCCACCGCCGCGCCGCGAGCGAGGCCAGTGGTCCGGCCCAATCAGGTCGATGGGCACCGTGGGTTTGCCTATGTCGGAAGCCTTTTCCATGGGAAGAAATATAGCTCACGCTCGAAAGCACCCGCCGGCGCAGGACACATTGTGTGGTTCCTGGACATCGCGATCGACACCGGCGGTGGACAGGCAAAAAAATACCCGCATGAGCGGGTCTGAACGAGCTTTTGAGCTTCGAGTTTGATGTCCCTGTCGTACTGTTCTTATGGTGCGTGACAGCCATTGCAAGATGCCATGCCTGACAGGTGTCTTTGGTACTTGTGTAGAAAGCGGTGCGTACGTGCCAGTTAAAACCGTGAAATATTGCCGTATGAACAAAGAAATCATTCTTGAAAGCTTGGGCCGCGCACTGGAAAGCTGGGTTCGCAATGCTTCGGCGGCGCAGCTCTGGCAGGTGCACCAATCGGGTGGCCTCGGCGCGGTCATCGACGCGGACGACGAGGTGGTGCAGGTTCGCATCGTGCTCGGCGGCCCGCGCGGCGCGCTGTCGGACATCGGCAAGACGGATGGGCGCCTGCCGGTGACAGAGGCCTTTCTTGGCAGCCAAAGCGCGGCCTGGGGCACGCCGCCGGTGCAGGGCAGCCGTGCGCGCGAACAGTGGTTTCTGTCGAGCGAGCTGGCGCAAGAACATGCGCGGCAGTACCTGATGGCCGAGGTGGGCGAGCAGCGCGATGCGCTTGCGCGCTTTGTCGACGGGTGGATCGCAGGGCGGGGCGAGGGGGCGTCTTAGTCTCTGTTGTCGTGCGTTGGCACCGGGGCCTGCATCCAGCATTTGCCAGCCCTGTCCCAAGGCTTGAACCCGCCCCAAGTCAGGCCTCAAGCGGCGGCGGCATGGACTTCCGCGGCGCGAAGGCCCCCGAAGGATTCGATCCCTTGCACTTGACGCTCCGACGGAATGGGCATGCGGCCGAGTTCATAGCCCCGGCCGTACACGGTGTGCAGGATGAACCCGTTTTCCCGGCACAGAGACAGCTTGCGGCGAATGCCCGACATGCAGACGTCGAGCACCCGGCTGTCCTTGCGCGAAACCTCGGTGCCCCAGAGCAGCGAAAGAATCCAGTCCCGCTCCAGCAGCCGCCCGCTGTTTCGAAAGAGCAGCAGTGCGAGTTCGAACTCGCGCGGCTTCAGCCGCACCTCGCGGTCTTCATGCACGATCACGCGGTTGGGGCCGAGAAAGTGGTAGCCGTCGAAGACCAGGTCGACCGTGCGAGGCTGTGGCTGCGCCGGGACGTCGACGCGGCGAATCAGGGCCCGCATGCGCCAGTCGAGCTCAAGGTCGTTGATCGGCCAGACGATGAAGTCGATGGCGGGGCTTCTCGAGGTTTCGTCGCGCACTGTGACCAGCTCGTCGACCGGAAGATGGCGCTGCGACTCGTCGATGACCAGGAGCGCAGGAATGTGCAGCACCTTGCACATGGCCACCAGCCCCGCCCATCCCCCTTCGCCTCGCAGCGTCAGCAGGAGCATGCCGAACTTGGTGCCGCTGCCCAGTGCCACCAGGAAATCGGCGCCGCTCTCGAACGATGTCGACGCGTGGCCCAGGGACCGAAGCCTCTCAGTCAGCAGTACGGCCTGGACTTTGTCGCAGCCCACGAGGGCGATGGGTTTCGGTTCCGCTAACCAGGTCATTGCGAGCTTCCCTGTCGATGAGTTTTTCAAGCCAAGCCGCATGCGTTGCGCGATGCCGGGTCTGCCCTCTGTCCCTTGTGCGACAGCGGTGGCGTGAATCTCCACTTTTCAGCGCTGCTGGAAAAGGTTGGATTGAGACAGCTGTAGGTGCTGTCCAGCCAAATGCTCAGATTTGTTAAGTAGCTCTTCGTATTGTGAATAAAGTCCAGGTGCCTGAAAGGTCGGCCTGTAGGTCAGGAGTTCGCAATGACGGATTGCGGTGGTTGCGCAGGCGCGCCGAGCACGGGTGTGCCGCCGATGCGCCGCAGAATGGTGTCTTCATCACTCATGAGGCATCCGCCACTTCGCCACCATGTTGACCTACGCGATCCAGAAAGTTGGCTACGACTATCAGCAAACAGACCCGCAAGGCGCGACGGACCTGATTGCCTTCGTGACCGCCATCGACGGCTTTCCGTGGAAAGAGCAGCACGAGGAATGGGACGAGCAACAGGACGGGCCGTTGCCGGCGCTGGTGCTGCAGAACGAACCCGCGCAGCGAGAGCTGTGGGTTACGGCGCTTGGCTACCAAGGAAGCTGGAGCTACCAACTGCAAGCGGTGTCGATGCAGATGCACAAGGGCTTCTTCGGCAAGGGCAAACTGGAGCGGAACGCGGAAGTTGTCAATGAATGCACGCGTGGCGAACTCGATCGGCTCTGCGAGCTTTTCTGCGACGGCCAGTACGAAGTGTTCGATCGCGAGGTGGCTCGGTTCGTCCAGCGCGACCGCGAACGCGACGCTTGAGTTTCGCCTCGGCGGGAACTTCAGAATGGATTCAGAAAGCCCCGCGCTTCGCGGTCTAAAGTCACCTTTGCCAAACGTGCGAGGCCATGGATGAGGTGCGATCACCGATCGTGTTCGAGAGCCCCGTGAGGGCTTTTCGCGACAAGAAACAGACGCGTTGGCCGCCGACCGTGGAGGGAGGTGCCACAAGGACTCGACCATGCGTATTTCGACGGGCCATCGTCATCTGGCTTCTCTTGCACTGATCGGGTGGATCGGCCTGCAGGTGCCGCAGGTCCATGCCCAGGCGCCGCCAGCCGCTTCGACCGACGAAGTCATTCAGCACAACAGGAGTGCAGAGGACAAGTGGGAGCTGACGATCTCGCCCTACGCCTATCACTGGACCCACAGCCCCGAACACCGCAGCGTCTACCTGATAGGGATCGAGCGGCACTTGGCTGACAACTGGCTTTGGGGCGCAGGATTTTTCAGCAACTCTTTCGGCCAGCCGAGTGGCTACGCGTACTACGGCTATCGTTGGGACAACCTGTTCAACCAGCCATCGCTCTACGCCAAGCTGACGGTCGGCGTGATGTACGGCTACGTGGGTGAATACAAGAACAAGGTGCCACTGAACCACGGCGGCTTTTCACCGTTGGTGATTCCGGCGCTGGGCTACCGCCTCACGAAGCGGGACTCGGTGCAGATTGCACCGCTGGGCAAGGCGGCATTGCTGTTTACGTACAACCGCAGTTTTTGAGGGAGCGTCCCAGCCTGGGTTGAGCTCACACAAGCAAATCTCGCCACAATGAAAAACGCCCGCTACCTTGTGGGTAGCGGGCGGTTCAGCATTGCTGCGCTTGTTGGTGGTGGGCCCTGAGTGACTCGAACACTCGACCTACGGATTAAGAGTCCGCTGCTCTACCAACTGAGCTAAGAGCCCTTGCTTTGAAAACGTTTAGTGTTTTCTGGCAAGACCACGAGTATATCCCAGAATTTGAGCTTGTCCAAAAAATTTGTGAGTCGCAGCGTTAGCATTCGCCATCACCGACGGGCCACGCCCCTTCCACCAGGAGAGTTTCCATGAGCGATGCGAGCATCACCTCCCATGTCTTGATCACCGGCGCCGCTGGCGCACTCGGCCGCGCCGTGGCCCAGCACTTTCTCGAGCAGGGCGCGCGCCTTGCGTTGGTCGACCACCACGCGGGCCGTCTGGCCGAAGTCTTTCCGGGGCTCGACAACTCGCAGCACCTGCTGCTCGCGGGCGACGTGACTTCGGCGACCGGCATGGCCGATCTCGCCGGGCAAGTGCTCAAGTCCTTCGGCCGCATCGATGCGCTCGTGCATATCGCGGGCGGCTTCGAAATGGGCGAGGCCACGCATGCGCTGACGCGCGAGAGCTGGGACCGGATGATGAATCTCAATGCGTGGTCGTTCGTCGCGGTGACGCAGGCCGTGCTGCCTTCGATGATCGAGCGCCGCGCGGGCCGCATCGTGGCCGTGACCGCGAAGGTCGCCGCGCGCGGCTTGCCGGCGATGTCCGCGTACATCGCCTCGAAGAGCGCGCTGCAGCGCCTGGTGGAAGCCATGGCGGCCGAGGCCGCGCCGCATGGCGTCAACGTGAACAGCGTGGCGCCCAGCGTGCTCGACACGCCCGCGAACCGCCAGGCCATGCCCGACGCCAATCCGGCCGAATGGGTCTCGACGTCGGTCGCGGCGCAGACCATCGGTTTTCTCACCTCGCCGGGCGCCGCCGCGCTGCACGGCCAGCACCTGACGCTCGATACCTGACGGAGCGAACGAGCTGGTAGAAAAAGAAAAGGCCCTGGCGAATGCCAAGGCCTTTTCTGTGTCGGTTGGTGGAGAGGATGAGGATCGAACTCACGACCTCCGCATTGCGAACGCGGCGCTCTCCCAGCTGAGCTACCCCCCCAACACAAGCCGAATTTTAACCAGAACTCCCGTTTTGGCGCATGCGCCGTGCCAAGATTCGCGCCTCGCGAAACTCGGAGAAAAATCGCATGGCTTCGTACGAACCCGCCTGGCTGGAAGGCATGTACAACAACCTCGCGCGGGTGAAAGACCACCCCGCGTACTTCGAGCGATGGACCCGCGATTCGGCCGCCGCGCGCGACGCCTTGCCCGGCCGGATCGACGTGCCCTACGGCAACGGCGCGAACGAAACACTCGACATCTTTCCAGCGCCGGTGCCCGACGCCCCGGTGCTGGTGTTCATCCACGGCGGCTACTGGCGCGCGATGGACAAGAGCCAGCACTCCTTCATTGCCCCGGCGTTCAACGACCGCGGCATCTGCGTGGTCCAGCCCAACTACGCGCTGTGCCCGGGCACGCCGGAGCGGCCGGTCACGGTGCCTGAAATCGTGATGCAGATGGTGCGCGCGCTCGAATGGACGTGGCGCCACGTCGCGGCCTACGGCGGCGACCCTTCACGCATCACCGTGGCCGGGCATTCGGCCGGCGGCCACATGGCGGCGGCGTTGCTGTCTTGCGACTGGAAGGCCGTCGCACCCGACCTGCCCGCGCAACTGGTGCGCAATGCGCTGTCGATCTCGGGCCTTTACGACCTGCGGCCGCTGCAGCGCACGCCGTTCCTGGAGCACACGCTGAACCTGACCGACGCCGACGCCTTGCGCGCCAGCCCGGCCCTGTGGCCCGCGCCCAAGCGCGGCCAGCTCTACGCGGCCGCCGGTGGCCAGGAGAGCGAGGAGTTCATCCGCCACAACGCGATGATTCGCGACGCGTGGGGCCGCAACGCCGTGCCGGTGTGCGAGGTGTTGCCGGGGCTCAACCACTTCGGCGTGGTCGATGCGCTCGCCGACCCGACCCATGTGCTGCACCGGCACGCGGTGCAGTTGCTCGAAGCCTGACCCACTTCGCAGCGAGTCAGGGCAGGGCGCTTACATCAGCAGGTGTTCGCCCGCGTTGTCGCCGCCCAGCGTGACGTAGTTGACCTTGCGGATGTCCATCAGCGTGCGGCCGCCCGCGTAGCTGATCGAGCTCTGCACGTCCTGCTCCATCTCGATGAGCGTATCGGCCAGCTTGCCCTTGATCGGCTCGAGGATGCGCTTGCCCTCGACGTGCTTGTACTCGCCCTTGTTGAAGTCACTGGCCGAGCCGTAGTACTCCTTGAACAGCGTGCCGTCGACGTCCACCGTCTTGCCCGGCGACTCTTCGTGGCCCGCGAACAGCGAGCCGATCATCACCATCGATGCGCCGAAGCGCACGCTCTTGGCAATGTCGCCGTGGTCGCGAATGCCGCCGTCGGCAATGATCGGCTTGGTCGCCACGCGCGCGCACCACTTGAGCGCCGACAGCTGCCAGCCGCCCGTGCCGAAGCCGGTCTTGAGCTTGGTGATGCAGACCTTGCCCGGGCCGATGCCGACCTTGGTCGCGTCGCGCCCCAGTTCTCCAGGTCGATCACCGCTTCAGGCGTGCCGACGTTGCCGGCGATCACGAACGACGCCGGCAGCTTCTGCTTGAGGTAGCCGATCATGTTCTTCACGCTGTCGGCGTGGCCGTGCGCGATGTCGATGGTGATGTATTCGGGCACCAGGCCCTCGGCCACCAGCTGGTCGACGGTGTCGTAGTCGGGCTTCTTCACGCCCAGCGAGATCGAGGCGAACACGCCCTTGCCCTGCATGTCCTTGACGAACTTGACGTTGTCCAGGTCGAAGCGGTGCATCACGTAGAAATAGCCGTTCTGCGCCATCCACAGGCAGATCGATTCGTCCACCACCGTCTTCATGTTGGCGGGCACCACCGGCAGGCGGAAGGTGCGCGCGCCCAGCGTCACGCTGGCGTCGCACTCGGAGCGGCTCTCCACGCGGCACTTGCGGGGGAGCAGAAGAATGTTGTCGTAGTCGAAAATTTGCATGGCCAGGCTCCTGAAAGGAATCGTTGAAAGGAACGAAAGAGCGCTTGGTCCGGCCGGCTTTGGCGGTGCGTTCCGCAAGGGAAACGCCCACAAAAAACCGGGCGCAAGAAACTTGGGCCCGGTGATTGAGTTTACGCGGTCTCGCGCTGGCGGGTCTTCCGCTTCTTCATATAACCCGCATACGCAGTGGTTTCTACAATCGCAGGATGTTGTTTAACGATCCTGCGGCTGACGCCCACTCCCCGAGTCCCTCGGAAATGCCGCTGCTGAAGAACCTGAACGGCGAGCAGCTCGCCGCGGTCACGCTCCCGGCCGGCAATGCGCTCATCCTGGCGGGCGCCGGCTCCGGCAAGACGCGCGTGCTCACCACCCGCATCGCCTGGCTGCTCCAGACGGGGCAGGTGTCGGCCGGCGGCATCCTCGCCGTGACCTTCACGAACAAGGCCGCCAAGGAAATGATGACGCGGCTGACCTCGATGCTGCCCGTCAATGTGCGCGGCATGTGGATCGGCACCTTCCACGGCCTGTGCAACCGCCTGCTGCGCGCGCACTGGAAGCTGGCCAACCTGCCTTCGACCTTCCAGATCCTCGACACGCAAGACCAGCTCTCGGCCATCAAGCGGCTCATGAAGCAGTTCAACGTCGACGACGAGCGCTTTCCGGCCAAGCAGACCCAGTGGTTCATTGCCGGCGCGAAGGAAGACGGCCTGCGCCCCGGCGACGTCGAGGTGCGCAGCGACGACGACCGCAAGAAGGTCGAGCTTTACCAGCTCTACGAAGAACAGTGCCAGCGCGAAGGCGTGGTCGACTTCGGCGAGCTCATGCTGCGCAGCTACGAACTGCTGCGCGACAACGACCCGGTGCGCGAGCACTACCAGCGGCGCTTTCGCCACATCATGATCGACGAGTTTCAGGACACCAACCGCCTGCAGTACGCGTGGATCAAGATGCTGTCGGGCAACGTCGTCAGCGGGCATTTCGAGCCCAGCGAGAACAACAGCGTGATCGCCGTGGGCGACGACGACCAGAGCATTTATGCCTTCCGCGGCGCGCGTGTGGGCAACATGACCGACTTCGTGCGCGAGTTCAATGTGCGCCACCAGATCAAGCTGGAGCAGAACTACCGCAGCTACAGCAACATCCTGGACTCGGCCAACGAACTCATCAGCCACAACAAGAAACGCCTGGGCAAGAACCTGCGCACCGACCAGGGCCCCGGCGAGCCCGTGCGCGTGTACGAGTCGACCACCGACCTGGCCGAAGCGCAGTGGATGGTCGAGGAAATGCGCCAGCTCGCGCGCGACGGCTACGACCGAAAGGAAATGGCCGTGCTCTACCGCAGCAACGCGCAGAGCCGGGTGATCGAAACGGCGCTCTTCAACGCGTCGGTGCCGTACCGCGTGTACGGCGGCCTGCGCTTTTTCGAGCGCGCCGAAATCAAGCACGCGCTGGCCTACCTGCGCCTGCTCGAGAACAAGGACGACGACACCAGCTTCCTGCGCGTCGTGAACTTTCCGCCGCGCGGCATCGGCGCGCGCACGCTCGAAACCCTGCAGGACGCGGCCCGCGCGGCCGGCCGTTCGCTGCACGATGCGGTGAGCGTGGTCGGCGGCAAGGCGGGCGCCAACCTCACGGGCTTCGTCGCCAAGATCGACGTGCTGCGCGAGCAGACCCAGGGCGTGAGCCTGCGCGAGATCATCGAGCTGGTGCTCGACCACAGCGGCCTTGTCGAGCACTACAAGGCCGACCGCGAAGGCGCCGACCGCATCGAGAACTTGGACGAACTGGTGAACGCGGCCGAGAGCTTCGTCACGCAGGAAGGCTTCGGCCGCGACGCCGTGGCGCTGCCGGTCGACGAGCTGCGCCAGTCGCCCGCGAGCCAGGGCATCGACCTGACGCGCGCGGTGATCGACGAGCCGCTCGCGCCCGACGCCGAGACCGGCGAAACGCTGAGCCCGCTTGCGGCCTTCCTCACGCACGCGGCGCTCGAGTCGGGCGACAACCAGGCGCAGGCCGGGCAGGACGCGGTGCAGCTGATGACCGTGCACGCCGCCAAGGGCCTGGAGTTCGACTGCGTGTTCATCACCGGCATGGAAGAGGGCCTGTTCCCGCACGAGAACTCGATGAGCGACTTCGAGAGCCTCGAGGAAGAGCGCCGCCTGATGTACGTGGCCATCACGCGCGCCCGCAAGCGCCTGTACCTGAGCCATTCGCAGACGCGCATGCTGCACGGCCAGACCCGCTACAACGTCAAGAGCCGCTTCTTCGAAGAGCTGCCGCAGGGCGCGCTCAAGTGGCTCACGCCCAAGAACCAGGGCTTCGGCGGCGGCACCTCGGCCTTCGGCTACGGCGGCGGCTATGGCAGCACGCGCGGCGGGGCAGGGGGCGGTGGCGGCAGCTACGGCAACAGCTACGGCGGCGGAAGCAGCCGCGAGAAAGACACCTTCGCCAGCCCGCCCGTGCCTCCGCAGAAAACCGCGCCTTCGCACGGCCTGCGCTCGGGCATGCAGGTGTTCCACAACAAGTTCGGCGAGGGCACGGTGACGGCGCTCGAAGGCACCGGGGATGACGCGCGCGCGCAGGTCAAGTTCGCGCGGCACGGCATCAAGTGGCTCGCGCTGTCGGTGGCCAAGCTCACGCCGATTTGATATCGCTACTAAAACAATAGCTAACAAATAAGGCAGGGCGGGGCACGAGAGCGGATCGTGCCCTGAACCACCGTACACTCCGCACTCGCCAAACAAGGGGAGTCAGGATGTGGTTCATTGGCATCATTGCCGGCCTGTTCATCGGGGCGCTGTTCGAGTCGGTGCCCGTGGCGCTGGTGCTTGCGGTGATCGGTGCGTTCGCGCTGCCGCAACTGGTCGGCAAGAAAAAGAAAGCCGAGCCGCATCGCACCGAGGCTGAACGCCTGCAGGCGCCGGGCCCGGCGCAGTCGGCTGCCACGGCGCCCGTCGGCAGCGTGGTGAAGCTGCAGCAGCGCGTGACCGAACTCGAGCAGCGCGTGGCCTTGCTCGAAAGCCGGTTGATGCAGGGCGAGGTCGCGGTGCAGCCCCTACCGCCCCCGATCCCTGAAGCCGCTGCGGGCGATCTCGCGACTTCGCAGACGAGCATGCCGTTGGCCGAGGCGCCTTCGCTGCCGCTGGCCGGGAAGCCCGCGCAGGCTGCCGAGATGGCGCGACCGCGTATCTCGATCATGCAGGCGCCGAAATCCGAAGCGCGCCCGCAATCGAACCCGCAGCCGCCCCGGTGCAGCCCGAACCGGCCCTCGTCCCCGAGGCCATCGTTCCCGCTCCCCAGCCGCCCGTCGCCCCGCCGCTGCCCGTGCGCCGGCCACCCCCGCCGCCTCCACCCCCTGCGGTCCCGCTGCGCGACCGCCTCCCCGCGCCCATCGCCAACCTGATCTTCGGCGGCAACATGCTCGTCAAGCTCGGCGTGCTGATCCTGTTCCTCGGCCTGGCCTTTTTGCTGCGCTACACGGCCGAACGCGTCACCGTGCCGATCGAGCTGCGCTACGCGGCGGTGGCGCTGGTCGGCGCCGGCCTGCTGGTGCTGGGCTGGCTGCTGCGCAAGAAGCGCGCGGGCTACGCGCTGATCCTGCAGGGCGCGGGCATCGGCGTTTCTATCTCACGACGCTCGCGGCCATGAAGCTCAGCGGACTGCTGCCGGCCAGCGTCGGCTTTGCATTCCTGTTCGGCGTGGCGGTGCTCAGTGCCGCGCTGGCCGTGTTGCAGAACGCGCCCATGCTGGCCATCGTCGCGGCGCTCGAAGGTTTCGCAGCGCCGGTGCTCGCATCCACTGGTTCCAACCAGCCGGTGGCGCTCTTCACTTACCTGCTGGTGCTCGACATCGGCATCGTGCTCATCGCGTGGTTCCGGGCCTGGCGCGTGCTCAACCTGATCGGCTTCGTCGGCACCTTCACGCTGGCGGCCGGCTGGGCGCACAAGTACTACACCGACGACCAGTACGCGACGGTGCAGCCCTTCCTGATCGTGTTCTTCCTGCTGTTCACCGCCATCGGCCTGCTGTTCGCGCGCCGCACGCTGTTCGACGCGCCGGTGCAGCCCGCGCAACCGCTGGCCACGCGCGCGCTCGACACCCTGCGCCGCGCGGGCCGGGTCGACAGCTCGCTGGTGTTCGGCACGCCGATGGTCGCGTTCGGCATGCAATACCTGCTGATGCGGCCGTGGGAGTACGGCGCCGCGTTCTCGGCGATGCGCTCGCGGCCTTCTACCTCGTGATGGGCCGGCTGGTGTTCGCCACGCAGCCCAAGGGGCTGGCGCTGCTCGCGGAGGCCTATGCCATCGTCGGCGTGATCTTCGGCACGCTCGCGATTCCGCTCGGCCTCGAAGGGCAGTGGACGGGCGCCGCCTGGGCGGTCGAGGCTGCGGGCATGTACTGGCTGGGCGCACGGCAGGGGCGGGTGTATGCGCGCGCCTTCTCGTTCGTGGTGTTCGCCGGTGCGGTGCTGAAGCTGCTCGAAGCCACGGGGCTCGACGCCGCGCCGGGGCATCCGCTGCTCGAAGGCTCGGTGATCGGCCCGGTGCTGGTGGCCGTGAGCGCGTTCGCGATGTGGGCCATGCACCGCCGCGCCAAGCTCGACGAGGGCAACGGCGTGGAGGCCATGGCCGGCAGCGCCTTGCCGTGGCTCGCCATGGCCGCGCTCACGCTGCTGCCGTGGCAGTGGTGGACGCCGCCGTGGGCCGCCGCCGCAACGGCCGTGCTCGCCTCGGCCACCTTCGCCGTGGCCATCCGCGTCGCCTTGCTGCCGCTGACTTATGTGAGCTTCGGCATGCAGGCGCTCGCGGTCGCGGGCTTCATCGCCACGCTGCATCGCACCGGCGAGATCGTCGACGGCCGGGTGCTCGAAAGCGGATGGCAGGGCGCCGTGGCGGCCAGCGTGATCGCGCTGAGTGTGCTCGGCAGCGCCGCGTGGTCGATGCTGCAGGCGCATCGCGCCGCGTTGGCGCGCGGCGTGCAGCCCGTGTGGTCGACCGGCAATGTCATCGGCGTGCTCGCGGGCGTGAGCCTGCTGCACCTGGCGATGCTGTTCCAGCTGAGCCTTGCGCAGGCCGCGCTGCTGTGGCCGCTGACCGCCACGGTGGTGCTGTGGGTGGCGTTGCGCATGGCGCACTTCCCGCTCGCCGCGCTGGCGGGCGTGCTGCAGGTGATTTCGGCCTGCGCGTTCGGCGCGACCCAGTCGGTCGAGCTCGACGCCGCCGCGCCGGCCTTTGCCGGCCTGCATTTCTGGCGCCCGTGGTGCTCGGCCTGGCCGCCTTGCTGGCGGGCGACTGGCTGCGCGACGAGGCGCGGCCACGTGTCAACGAGCCGACGGGCGCGGCGCGCAAGCGCTGGACCAATGCATGGTGCGCCGTTGCGCCGGTGCTGTGGGCGCCGGTGGTCTGGGGGCTCGGCTGGTGGCTGTTCGGCGTGCTGGACGAAAGCGTGCGCGTGCTAAACCGCGAGGGGCTGGCGGCCTATGTGGTGGCTGCGGCAATGGCAGTGGTGCTCGTCACCTCCGCGCTGGCCGCGCTGGTGGCGCATCGCCGCGACTGGGCGCAGCTCGGCAAGGCGACCATCGCCACGCTGCCGGGCTTCGGGCTGATCGCCGCCTACGGCATCGCGGGCGGCCTGACGTTCTTCTACGTGCCGTCGAGCGCGCTGGGCTGGGTGGCATGGCCGCTGGCGCTCGCCTGGCACCTGCGCCTGCTGCGCGCGCAGAAGCAGTGGTTCAACGCCTCGGCGCTGACGCCATTCCATGTCGCCGGTTTCTGGCTCTTCCTGCTGCTCGCGGCCCGCGAGTGCCAATGGCAACTGGGCCGCGTCGGTGCCGAGTGGTCGAGCTGGCAACTGCTGGGCTGGGCGATCGTGCCGGCGCTCGTGCTGTGGGCGCTGCGCTCGCGCGTGCTGCTGCAGCGCTGGCCGCTGGCCGAGTACCGCGCCGCGTACCTGGAGCTTGCCGCGACGCCGGTGGCGGCCTATCTGCTCGCATGGGTGTGGGTGACCAATGCGGTCAGCCCCGGCGACGCGGCGCCGCTGCCGTATGTGCCGCTGCTGAACCCGCTCGAACTCGCGCAGTGGCTCGTGCTGTTCGCGCTGGTGCTGTGGTGGCGCGCGTTGCCGGCCGGCTCGTTCGCGCGCGTGCAACCCATGGTCGCGAAGGGCGCGGCAGGCTTCACCGGGCTCGCGCTGCTGACCGGCATGGTGCTGCGCACCTGCCATCACTACGCGGGCGTCGAATGGCGTTTCGACGCGCTCTATGCCTCGTGGCTCACGCAGGCGGCACTGTCCATCACCTGGGCCGTGTGCGGCGTGATCGCGATGGTGCTGGGCCATTCGCGCAGGGTGCGCACGCTGTGGGTCGCGGGTGCCGCGCTGCTCGGCGTGGTCGTGTTGAAGCTGTTCTTCGTCGAGCTGGCGGACCGGGGCGGACTGTTCCGCATCGTGTCGTTCATCGCGGTGGGGGCCTTGCTTCTGCTGGTGGGGTACTTCGCGCCCGTGCCGCCGAAGAAGGAAGACGCAGAAGCGCCGCCGAAGGCGCCGACGGAAGGCGGTGCGACATGAACAGGTATTCGATGAGCGCGCTTCGCACAGGCGCCGCGCTGTGGGCGGTGGCCGCCGTGGGCGCCGTCGCGCAGCCCGTGGCCACCGCACCGATCACGCTGGAGGGCGCGGGGCCGTACCACCGCCTCGCGCTGCCGCTGGCCATCTACAGCCGCGCGGCTCATGTCGACTTGCGCGACCTGCGCGTGCGCAACGCCGCCGGCCACGCCGTGCCCTACGCATGGCTGCGCAACGAAGCCGCGACGCCGCAGACCGCCTCGCGCAACGTGCCGATCTTCGCGCTGCCCGGCAGCGACACCGGCGCGGCGTCGGGCGACACCTCGCTCGCGTTCACGGTGCGCCCCGACGGCTCGCTGGCACTGGACGGCAAGGCCGCCGCGGCCAGCCGCAAGGCGGGCGAGGCCACGCCGTGGCTCATCGACGTGAGCCAGGTCAGGGGCAGCCTGCTGCAGGCGCGCTTCGAGATCGCGCCCGATGCGCGCGGGCTGTTCGCCTTCCGCCTCGAAGCCAGCGACGACCTGCGTCAATGGCGCGCGGTGGGCGGCGAAGAGCAGCTCGTGCGGCTGGCCCACGGCGGCCAGACCATCGAGCGCCTCGCGGTCGACCTGGGCAATCTGCGCACGCGTTTCCTGCGGCTGCGCTGGAGCGATCCGCAACACGGCGCGGTGCTGACCGGCGTGGGCATCGACAGCGTGCAAGAGGTCGAGCCCGTCGCGCCGCTCGAATGGTCCGCCGCGCTGAAGCCCGAGCGCTGCGCCACCGACTACTGCGACTACCTGCTGCCGCGCGGCCTGCCGGTGCAGAGCCTGCGCATCGACTTGGCGGACATCAACACGCTGGCGCAGGTCGCGATCTCGGGCCTGTTCGAGCCCGCGTCGGCCGCGCAGACGCCGCAGCCCGTGCCCCGCAATCCGCTCTATGCCTTGCGGCACCAGCAGCGCCAGCCCGTTCAGCGCGCGGCCGGTTCAGACGAGGCGCCGCTGGTCGATGCCGTGGTGTACCGGCTCGCCCAGGCGGGCGGCGAAGCGCGCTCGCCCGTGCTGGCGCTCGACGGGGCGGTGCATGCGCGCCTGCGGCTGCGCACCGCGGGTCCGGTCAGCGTGCTGGGCGCGACGCCGCCGACCATCGCCGTGG
>NZ_MOWM01000047.1 GCF_016082275.1 Variovorax sp. E3 | reverse complement strand
GCGGCCGCACGCCCAGGTGCACCGCATGGCCGTCGGGCAGGCCGGCCGCGGTGGCGATGTGGTCGACGTTGCCGAAGCTGACGCGCAAGGCCTCTTCGCCCGGCCCGGCGGCCACCACGGCTTCGAGCCGGCCCTCGCGCCGCGACACCGTGGCGGGCAGCAGGTTCATCGCGGGCTCGCCGATGAAGCCGGCCACGAACAGGTTGGCGGGGCGCTCCTTCAAGTCTTCCGGCGAGGCGAACTGCTGCAGCACGCCGCCCGACATCACCGCGATGCGGTCCGACAGCGCCACCGCCTCGGTCTGGTCGTGCGTGACGAACACCGAGGTCATGCGGTGCGCGATCAGGTAGTCCTTGATGCGCCCGCGCAGCAGCGCGCGCAGCTGCGGCTCCAGCTGCGACATCGGCTCGTCGAGCAGGTACAGGTCGGCGTGGCGCACCAGCGCGCGCGCCAGGCTCACGCGCTGCTGCTGGCCGCCCGACAGCGTGGGCGGGTAGCTGTCGAGGATGTCGGTAATTTCGAGCAGCTCGGCCACGTGGCGCACGCGCTGGCGCACTTCCTCGCGCGGCACCTTGCCGCGCAGCAGGCTGAAGGCGATGTTGTTGTAGACCGTGAGCGGCGGGTACAGCGCATAGCCCTCGAAGGCCATGGCCACGTTGCGCTCGGCGGGCTTCAGGTCGTTGATGGTCTTGCCGCCGATGCGGATGGCGCCTTCGCTGACCGACTCGAAGCCCGCGATCATGCGCAGCGTCGAGGTCTTGCCGCAGCCCGAGGAGCCCAGCAGCGAAATGATCTCGCCGTCGTCGATGGCCATGTTGACCGACTTCACGGCGCGGTTGTCGGCGCGCCCCTTCTGCGTGTAGATCTTGCTGACGTCTGTGAGCGTGACGGAGGCCATGACAGAGTTTCCTTGGGGGTCAGAGGCGCGCGCCGTTGGCGCGGTCGAAGAACATGCTGCGGCCCGGCACCAGCGTGGCAAAGCCTTCCAGCCGCTCGCGGCGCGCGGCCAGCACCGGGTCTTCGGGGCGGCTCGACAAGAGCTCGACGCCGTCGCCAGCCTTCAAGAGCGCCACGGTGCGCACGTTGATGGGCATGGCCGCT
The DNA here is from genome assembly GCF_016082275.1 of Variovorax sp. E3. GTDB lineage: Bacteria > Pseudomonadota > Gammaproteobacteria > Burkholderiales > Burkholderiaceae_C > Variovorax. The sequence continues at coordinate 45,842 of NZ_MOWM01000047.1, read as the reverse complement.
TCGAGCGTGACGGGCAGCGCGCCCGGTTGCCGCTCGGTGGAAAACACCACGTCTTCGGGGCGCACGCCCAGCACGCAGGGGCGGTTCTCGAGTTCGGCGCGCGGCTCGGGCAGCGCGAGCGTGTGGCCGCCGATCTGCACTTCCATCGCGCCGTTGCCGTTTCCACCGCTGCTGCCGCTGCTGTATCGCGGCGTCACCTCGAACAGGTTGATCGGCGGGTCGCCGAACAGCCGCGCCACCTCGCGGCTTTGCGGGTTGCGGTACACGCCCGCGGGCGAGTCGATCTGCTGGAAGCGCCCGTCGACCAGCACGCCGATGCGGTCGCCCAGCGCCAGCGCCTCGCGGTAGTCCTGCGTCACGTAGAGCACGGTCGAACCGAAGGCCTTGAACAGCTTGGGAAACTCCAGCCGCATCTCGAAGCGGATCTTCGCGTCGACGTTGCGCAGCGGGTCGTCGAGCAAGATCATCTGCGGCTTGTGCACCAGGCTGCGCGCCAGCGAGGTGCGCTGCTTCTGCCCGTTGGACAGCTGCTTGGGCGTGTGGCCCAGCACATGCTCGATGCGCAGCAGCGCGGCCACTTCCCGCACCTGTTTCGCGATCGCGGCCTCGTCCATCTTGCGCGCGCGCAGCGGGCTGGCGATGTTCTCGAACGCCGTCATGTGCGGGTACAGCGCGAAGTTCTGGAAGGCCATGGCCACGCCGCGTTCCTGCGCGGTGGCCTCGTCGGCCAGCTTGCCGTCGACCCAGACCTGGCCCTCGTCGGGCTCCATCAGCCCGGCGATGTGGCGCAGCAGCGTGGTCTTGCCCGAGCCCGAGCCGCCGAACACCACCAGGCATTCGCCGCGCTGCACTTCGATGTCGAGCTTGTCGAGCACCTTTTTCTTGCCGAAGGACTTCGACAGGCCGTTGATTGTCAGATGGGGCATGGGGGAGGCTCCTCAGCCCTTGACCGCGCCGAGGCTCAGGCCCTCGACGAGATAGCGCTGGGCGAACATGGCGATGGTGGCGGTGGGGAGCACGCTGAGCATCAGCGCCGCGGCGATCTGCCCGTACTGGATGCCCGACGCGGTGATGAAGGCCAGCGCGCCGACCGTCACCGGCTGCACGCTCGACGAGCCCAGGATCAGCGCGAAGACGAAGTTGTTCCACGCGAAGATGAACGACAGCAGCGCGGCCGCCGCGATGCCCGGGCGCGCCAGCGGGATCGCGATCTTCACGAAGCTCTTGAGCCAGCTGTGGCCGTCCAGCCGGTAGGCGTGCTCGATGTCGGGGCTGATGTCCTCGAAGTAGCCGCGCACGATCCACAGGATGAGCGGCAGCGTGATCAGCTGGTACACCCAGATCAGGCCGACGTAGGTGTCGTACAGGCCGATCTCCTGAAAGTACAGCTGCAGCGGCAGCAGCACCAGGATGGGCGGCGCGAAGCGAAAGCTCAGCAGCGTGAAGGCGATGTCCTCGCCCAGCTTGAACTTGAAGCGCGCGAACGCGTAGGCGGCGGGCACGCCCAGGATCAGCGACAGCACCACCGACGAGGTCGACAGCAGCAGGCTGTTCCACAGGTTGTGCATGTAGTCGCTCGGCAGCGAGCCCACGTCGGTCTTCAGTTGCCCGGCAATCAGCGAGGCGTAGTTGTCCAGCGTGGGCGAGAACGCCAGCGTGGGCGTGTCGCGCAGGATGTCCTGGTTCGTCATGAACGACATCAGCAGCACCCAGACGAACGGGAACAGGAAGAACAGGCCGGCGGCGGTCAGCAGCACGGGGCGCGCAATGCGAAAGAAGGTGGCGGAAGTCATGGCGTGGTGCGTCCTGCGCGGTGCTTCAGGCCTGGCCGCGGGCGCGTTGCCGCAGCTTGAGCCAGTGCTTGATGAAGAGCGTCGACAGCACGTAGGTGATGGCCCAGAGAATCAGCACCAGCGCCGCCGACTTGCCGATGTTCGAGAAGCTGAAGGCCTCCAGGTAGGCCTGCACCTGGAACGCGGTGAGCGAGTCGCCCGGGCCGCCCTGCGTCATCGAATAGATGATGTCGAACTGCTGGATGCTGTCGAGCATGCGGAACATGCCGGCCGTGAGGATGTACGGCGTGAGCATCGGCAGCGTGATGCGAAAGAACACGAAGGTGGCGGGCACGCCGTCCAGTTGCGCGGCCTCGAAGGGCTGCGGCGGCAGCGCGCGCAGCCCGGCCAGCAGCAGCACGATGATGAAGGGCGTGTAGACCCAGGTGTCGACCAGCACCACGGTGAACATGGCGGTCTCGGGCCGCGACGACCAGCCGAAGTCGGCAATGCCGACCAGGCCCAGCAGGTAGTTCAGCACGCCGAAGCTCGGGTTGGTCATGAGCTTCCACATCAGGCTGGCGATGGCCGGCGCCACCATCAGCGGCAGGATGAGCAGCACGCTCATGGCGTTGTTCACGCGGTTGCGCTCCTTGAGCAGCAGCGCGATGCCCATGCCCAGGAACAGCTGCACGCCCACCGTGGCCACCGTGTACACCAGCGACACGCGCACCGTGTTCCAGAACGCCGCGTCGGTGAACAGGTCGATGTAGTTGGCGAACCAGACGTAGGCGCGCTGGTCGGGGAACGACAGGTTGTAGCGCTGCAGCGAATAGCTCACCGCGGTGAAGAACGGAATCAGGATGCCGATGCACACCAGCAGCGCCGGCAGGCTCAGCAGGTAGGGCAAGAGCGTCTGGAAGCGCAGGCGCCGGCGCGGTCGTGGGCGCAGCGGTGCCGCCAATGTGGTCGTGTTCACGAAAACTCCCCGGGAAAGATGTCGATGAAAGCTGCCGGGCGCCGCCGGCAGGCTCTGCGGCCCGCGTCGGCGGCGGGCGCGTGCGTCAGGCCAGGCCGACGCCCTTGAGCTTGCGGCTCAGGCCGTCGGCGAGCTTGTCCAGCCCTTCGCCGACCGGCAGCGTGCCGCCGTACATCTGCTGCAGCGTGGAGGCCCACTCGGTCGTGAACTCGGGGAACAGCTGCTGCGGCGTGAAGTAGATCTTGGCGGCCTCCACGCTGGCCTGGTATTGCTTGAGGTAGCCGGGGTACGACTTCTCCAGGCGGGCCTTGAACTCGGGGTTCTCCCACACCGACTTGCGGATCGGGTTCACCAGGTCGCCCTTGGTGGCGCCGAAGGTGGTGTTCTGCGTGCCGGTGGCCCACTGCATGAAGAACCAGGCGGCTTCCTTCTGCTTGGAGAACTCGCTCATCGCCAGCGACCAGATCCAGATGTTGGGCGTCGGGCCCTTGGCCTCGGGGTTCGGCGTGAACGCCGAGAAGGCCAGGTTGCCGGCTTCCTTGTTGCCGCTGCCGTTCATGAAGTAGCCCAGGATGTCGGCGTCGTAGATCATGGCCGAGTTGCCCGCGCCCAGGTCGTTGCCGACCTCGTACCAGGTGTAGTTGGTCCAGTTCTTCGGGCCGCCGTTCTTGACCATGTCGATCCACTGCTGGTGGAACTTCTTGCTTTCGGGCGTGTTCATGGCGGGCACCAGCTTGCCGCCCGCGCTGGTGAAGTCCTTGTTGCCGAAGTTGGTGTACGCCGACAGGAAGCCCGCATGGATGGTGGCCCAGCTGCGCGAGCCGCGCACGCCGATGCCGTAGCCCTTGCCGCTCTTGCTGATGACGGCGGCCTTCTCGGCCATGTCACCCAGGTTGGTGGGCGCGCTGATCTTCAGCGCGTCGAAGATGCGGCGGTTGTAGGCCAGGCTGTTGAGCTCGAAGCCCCATGGCACGGCCCACTGCTTGGCGCCCGCGCCGCCCAGCTCGGAGCCGGCCTTGCCGTCCCACGCGGTGGCGGCGCGCAGGTTCTGGTAGATGTCGTCCCAGGCGTAGTTGGCCGAGGTGAGCTTGGCGTCTTTCAGGTAGGTGTTGAGGTCGACGATCTGGCGCGCGGGGCCGTACTTCCAGGTCTGGTAGGCGCCGGTCATGAAGGCGTCGTACTGGCTGCTCTTGCTGGCCAGCGCGGCCGTGACCTTGTCGAAGTACACGTCCTCGGGAAAGATGTCGTACGTGACGTTCAGGCCCGTGAGGGCCTTGAAGTTCTCGATGTTCTTGATCATCGCGTCCACGTAGGGATGCTTGTTCAGCAGCAGCTTGAGCGATTTGCCCTTGTGCTTCATGAAGTCCACGCCGCTGTCCTGGGCGAGGGCCTCGGTGGACACGGCGTTGAGCATCAGGCCCGCGGCGGTGCCGCTGAAGCCCAGGGCGGTGGCGCGCGTCAGAAAGCCGCGGCGGTCGAGTCGTTGATCATGGCAAGCCCGTGCAAGGGCCTTCAGTGCTGCTTCAGACATGGATGGTCTCCGGTATTTTTGACAACGCGCACGGGCCGGCCTCGGGTGGCGGTCGGCCTGTTCCTCAGGTCCGAAGCACTGCCTTCGCAGTGGCTTCGTTCACGATCAAGGCCGTCACGACACCGGCGCGCATCACCGCGCGGATCGCATCGGCCTTGTCCTTGCCGCCCGCGACGGCCAGCACGTCGCGGCCCCGCAGGTCGTCGAGCGACACGCCCACGGCGCGCTCGTTCATTTCATGGGTGATCTGCGTGCCGTCCTCGGCAATGAAGCGCCCGGCCAGCTCGCCCACGGCGCCGGCCTTGCGCACCGACTGCAGCTCCTTGGCGGTCAGGGTCTGGCTGCGCAGCAGGTGGGTGTCGGGCATCAGGTCGGCGATGCCCACCACGCACAGCTGGCATTCGCGCGCCAGCTTGAACACGTTCTGCACGCCGCGCTGGGCGCGCAGCACCTCGGCATCGGCCACGCTGTCGGCAATGAAGGGCACGGGCATGAAGTAGCACTCGCCGCCGGTGCGCTCGGCCAGCTTGGCGATCACGTCGAAGGGGTTGGCCGACGAGCGCCGCGTGAGGCTGCCGAGCATCGAGATGAAGCGCGTGTCGGGCAGGTGCAGGCTGGGCAGCCGCTCGACCATGGCGGCCAGCGTGCGGCCGTGGCCGATGCCCACGGTGTGCACCTCGCCGTTGCTGAGCACGCGGTGCAGGTAGCGCGCCGCTGCCACCGCGAGGCTAGCGATGGTGGCGTCGGGCTCTTCGGGGTCGCTCACGTCGGGCACCACCACGCAGCGCGTGAGGCCGAAGCCGTGCATCAGCTGGTCTTCGAGCGCCATGCATTCGGCGGGCACGCCCTCCACGAAGAACTTGACCAGGCCGTTCTGCATGGCCGACGCCACCAGCCGCTGCACCTTGACCCGCGTGATGCCCAAGCGGTCGGCAATGGCTTCCTGCGTGTAGCCGCCGACGTAGGCAAGCCAGGCGGCGCGGATGGCGAGGCTTTGTTCAGCGTCCACGGCAGGCCCCGTTTTCGGCTGTCAGATCAATTGTTCGTTCACTGTTCATTTGTTCGGAGTGTGCGCGCGGATGCGTCGCGCCAGACCGGTGGATACCCTTATGGATCGTTCGACGGGAATCGCGCACAAGGCGTGCGGGCGCGCGGACGCATGCAACCGAGGGGCTGTGGCAGCCCGTCGGCGCGTTTTCTCAGGCCGCCATCGCGCAGCCGAACCAGCGCTGGAGTGCTTGCGCCAGGCCGTCCATGCTGTTCGCCTCGCCCGTCCAGGCAATGCAGGCGTCGGGGCGGATCAGCATCGAAAGACCGGTGTCGACGGCCACGCAACGGATCTTCGGCGTGGCCGCCGCCACGAGCCTGGAGGCCTTGCCGCCGGCCGAGGCGTCGAGAAGCACGCCCATGCCGTCCTGCATGAGGCCGTAGAGCGCGGCGTCGCCGTGGCCGACCCGCCTGTCGCCGACCAGCCGTCCGACCTCGTTTGGCACCGACCCGAGTTCGTAGCGCGTGGCAAGGCCGCTCATGAGCTCGCCGATGTGCCGGTTGACGTCGTCGAGCTGCATGAGGTTCGCGATCAGCTCTCGCATGGCGCCCGCTTGCGGATCGGGCCGCATGATGGCTACCTGCGCCAGGGTGTTCGCCAGCACGGCCTTGGCAACGGGCTGCCGCTCGGCGGTGTAGGTGTCGAGCAGGCTGTCGGGCATGTCGCCGCGAACGACGACGGCGAGCTTCCAGCCGAGGTTGGCGGCGTCCGCGAGGCCGAGGCTCAGGCCCTGGCCGCCGAACGGCGAATGGACATGCGCCGCGTCGCCGGCCAGCAGGACCCGGCCCTGGCGGTAGGTGTCGGCGAGCCGCGTGTTGTCGGTCCAGCGGCTCGCGTTCTCGAGCGACTTCACGCGAACGTCGGTGCAGCTGACGCGGCGCAGCACGGCTTCGATTTCCTCGCGCGTGACCGGCGCCTGCCGGTCTGCGGGCGGGCCGCTGAAGTCGAGCACGAACAGGCGGCCGGGCAGCGGCCCATAGGAAAATACGCCGCCCGGTGTGCGATGCCAGCCGATGGGCATCAGGTGTTCGGGATGGTCGATTTCCGCCGAGGCCTGGTAGAAGGTCAGCGTGGGCGGCGTGCCGGGAAAGGCGAAGCCGGCCATCTTGCGAACGAGGCTGCGCCCGCCGTCGCAACCCACGAGCCAGGCGCAGCGGGTGCGGCCCTCTCCCGTTGAAGAGGCCCACGCCACCTCGACACCGTCCGCCTGCTGCGTGAAGCCGGTGACCTCGCACGCGCGGCGCACCTCGATGCCGAGGGCGCGCACGCGCTCGGCCAGCATGGCTTCGACGGCGTGCTGGTCCACCGGGCGGGATCGCCGCTCGGGCTCTTTCTGCGCGTCTTTCCGGATCAGGGACAGGCCGGCGAAATGGCCGCTGAACTTCGAGCCGCGGCCGCGCGCCTGTGCGCCGGGCTGCTCGAGGAACGGCTTCATGGCCGCGAAGGTGCGCGCTTGCGCGGCGGCGATGGCGTCGGCCATGCCGCGCCGCTGGAGCGCCTCGGCGCCGAGGGGGCCGATCCCCAAGGCCTTGACGGCCATGCTCGGCGCGGCGAGCCGCTCCAGCACCATGACGCGCGCGCCGCCCAATGTCAGTTCGATGGCGGTGAGCAGCCCGACCGGGCCGGCGCCGACCACCACGACATCCACGTGTTCTTTCATAGACTCGATTCCAATATGTACTCGGTACATAAACTGTACTCGGTACAATATTGGCATGTCAACGCCACCCGACCTCCGATCCCGCAAGCGCCTTGCCACGCGGCAGGGCATCTCCAACGCCGCCACGCAGCTCTTCCTGGCGCGGGGCTTCGACAAGGTGACGGTGGACGAAATCGCGGCCGCCGCCGACGTCGGGCGCATGACGGTGTTCAATCACTTTCCTCGCAAGGAGGACATGTTCTTCGACCGCGACGCCGAGGTCCGCGAGATCCTGCGCGAAGCCTTGCGGCAGCACGACCCGGGCGTTGCGCCGATCGAGACCTTGCGCCTGCTCGCGCATCGGCTCGCGGAAGAAGAAAGCCCGTTCATCCGCTTTTCCGCCGGCAGCCAGGGCTTCATCGAGACGATCGAGGCCAGCGAAACCCTCAAGGCCCGGGCGAGGGCGATACGCGACGAGATCGCGCAGGTCGTCACGCAGGCGCTGTCCGAATGCGTGGGGCGGGAGCCCGCCGATCCCGCCGCCCAGTTGGCGGCAGGCCTGCTGCTGGCGACATGGACCGTGGCCCTCATCCAGGCGCACCGGGCGTTCAGGCAGAGCCAGGACGCCGAGGCCGCGAAGGCCCTTTTCCTGGCCCTGGTCGACAAGGGAACCATCGGCCTGAACGCGGCCATGGCGGGCACGCCCTACGCCTGAAAAAGCGCCCCGCCAACGAGCGGGGGCGCGGCTAGTTCTTGCGCAGGAAGTCGCCGACCAGCGCGGTGGTGGCCTTCGGGTTCTCTTCCATGATCCAGTGGCCCGACGCGGGCACCACGCCTTCGGTCACGTCGCTGGCCGCGGCGCGCATGACCATGGCCATCATCGGCCCGAACGACTTTTCCCCGCCGAGCGCCAGCACCGGCATCTCCAGCTTGCCCTGCGCCATGAAGGCCTTGTTGTCGATGGCGTCCTGGTCGAAAGCCGGTGGTGGCGCGGGCCGACAGGCCCATACCGCGCACGCCGGGAACGACCACGGTGTGGTCGCGCGCGATCCTACTTGCTTGTGGCCACGCCGACCATCCCATGGGCCGGGCAACCGGCGCCCGTGCCATCGGCGCCGCACCAGTCGCCGCCCAGCGCCTTCACCAGGAACACCGAGGTCAGCAGCCGTTGCCCCTGCAACTGCGCGGCCTGTCGCTCCACCGTCAGCAGCGACTGCTGCGCGGTGATCACGTCGAGGTAGGTCGACGCGCCGCCTTCGTAGCGGCTGGTCGCCATGTCGAGCACGCGGCGCGCGGCGGTCACGGCGGCCTGGGCCTGCGCGGTTGCGCTGTCGAGCGCCGAGAGCCCGGTGATGCCGTCTTCGACCTCCTGCATCGCCGTGAGCACGGTACGGCGGTAGTTGCCCACGGTGGCGTCGTAGCCGGCCTTGGCGAAGTCGACGTTGGCGCGCACGCGCCCGCCGTCGAACAGCACCTGCGTGGCCGATACGCCCACCGACCACAGCAGGCTGGGGCCGTTGAACAGCGTCTCGATCATCCGGCTGTCCACGCCCACGGTGGGCGAGATGAAGATGCTCGGGTAGAAGGCGGCGGTGGCCACGCCGATCTGCGCATTGGCGGCGGCCATCGCGCGCTCGGCCGAAGCCACGTCGGGCCGGCGCTGCAATATTTCGGAGGGCACGCCCAGCGGCACGGCGGGCGGGCGGATCTCGCGCAGGTCCACCGGCAGCGCGAAGTTCGGCGCCGGCGTGCCGGTGAGCGTGGCCAGCGCGTGCTCGTACTGCGCGCGCTGCTTCTTCAGCACGTCGACTTGCGTCAGCGTGGTTTCCAGCAGCGCCTGCTGCTGCGCCACATCGAGGCCCGACACGGCGCCCAGGTCATGGCGCGCCGTGACCAGCTCCAAAGCGCGGCGCTGCAGGCCGATGGAGCGCGACAGCACGTCGAGCTCGATGTCGGTCGAGCGCAGGTTGAAATAACTGTTCGCCACGTCGGCGCCCAGCAGCAGGCGGGTGTTCTGCAGGTCGGCGGCCGACTGCTCGGCCGAGGCCTTGGCGCCTTCGACCGTGCGCTGCACGCGGCCGGCCAGGTCGACTTCGTAGCTGGCGTTGAGCGACAGCGCAAAGTCGTTCTGCACGGTCGACGAGTTGTTGGTCGCGTAGCTGGTGAGCGGCCGGTTGGCGGAAATCTTCAGGCGCGACGCGCGCGTGCCCAGGCCCAGCTGCGGGTACTGGCTGGCCGCGTTCGCCGCCAGCGTGGCGCGCGCCTGCGCCAGCCGCGCGTTGGCAATGGCCAGCGTCGGGCTGCCGGCCAGCGCCTGCTCCTGCAGCGCGTTGAGCTGCGCGTCGTTGAAGCGCTGCCACCACGGGCCCTTGTCGGCGGTGTCGCTGGGCGCGCTCACGCGCCAGGGTTCCTCGAGCTTCCAGCTGACGGGCAGCGGCGTGTCGGGCGTCTTGTAGTCGGGGCCGACCGCGCAACCCGCCACCAGCACGGCGAGCAGGGCGGCCAGCGCGATGCGGCGCGGGCGATGCGTCACGCCGGGGCCTTCGGCGTGGGCGCCTTCGCGGGCGGCGCTTCGGGCGCGACCGCCACCACGTCGCCTTCGGCCAGCGAGTCGGAGGGGTTCAGCACCATGCGGTCGGTGCCTTCGAGCCCGTCGATCACCTCGACGTTCTCGCCGTAGTTGCGCCCCAGCGTCACGGCGCGCAGGGCGACGCGGCCCTCGGCGCCGACCACCGCGATGCGCGTGCCCTCGGCGCGGAACAGCAGCGCGTTCGACGGCACGGTGAGCGTGCGGCTCGCGGCCAGCGGCAGCGACACCTGCACGTAGGCACCCGGCAGCAGCGCGCCGTCGCTGTTGGGCAGCGACACCTCGACCTGCATCATCCGCGTGGTCGTGTCGATGGAGCCGGCGGTGCGCGCCACCTGGCCCTTGAAGGTCTGGCCGCGCAGTTCGGCCTGCGTCACCACCACGGGCTGGCCGGTCTTCACGAGCTGGGCGTAGGCCTGCGGCACGTTGATGTACACGCGCAGCGGGTCGGTCTGCGCTAGCAGGAACAGCGCGCGCCCGGCGCCGCCGCCCGCGCCCGCGTCGATCAGGTCGCCCACGTCGACATTGCGCCGCGTGATCACGCCCGCGAACGGCGCCACCACGCGCTTGAAGCCTTCGGTCTGCTTCAGGCGCTGCACGTTGGCATCGGCCGCCGCCACGTTGGAGGTGGCCTGCGCCACGGCGCTGCGGCGCTCGTCCAGGTCCTGCTGCGAGACCACGTCCTTCTTGCGCAGCGCTTCCCAGCGCTCGGCGGTGCTGCGCGCCAGCTCCAGGCCCGACGCCGCCTGCGCGCGCGCGGCCACGGCCTGCGAGAGCTGCTGGTCGATCTCGGGCGTCTCGATTTCGGCGAGCAGCTCGCCCTTTTCGACGCGGCTGCCGATGTCCTTGGTCCAGCGCTTCAGGTAGCCGCTGGCGCGCGCCGAAATGGGCGACTGCACGAAGCCCTGCAGCGTGCCCGGCAGCGACAGCGTCTGGCCGGTGGCGGGCGTGCGGGGCAGGGCGGTCTGCACGTACTGCTTCGCGCGCTCGCTGGTGCCGGCTTCGAGTGCGCGGGCGTTGGCGATGCGCACGAACACGGTGCGCGCCGCGCCCAGCCCCAGCAGCACGAGGACGATCAGCACCAGCCAGCGCGTGCGCCGCACGATCTGGCGGCGGCGCAGCAGCTCGCCTTCGCCCTCTTCAACGGCGATGGGGTGGATGGCCAATGCCGAATGGCGTTGCTCCGTCATGGAATCAGTTCTCCTGGGGCGTGGCGCCCGCTGGGGGGTGTTGCGAAGCTTCTCGCGCCGCCCGGCGATGCGCAATCCGACTGTGCACCCCCGCGAACACGGCGGGTACGAAAAACAATGTCGACACCGTGGCAAAGATCAGGCCGCCGATGACCGCACGGCCCAGCGGCGCGTTCTGCTCGGCGCCTTCGCCCAGGCCCAGGGCCATGGGGATCATGCCGATGATCATGGCCAGCGCCGTCATCAGCACCGGGCGGATGCGGGTGGCGCCGGCTTCCAGCGCGGCCGACAGCGGCGGAATGCCCGCCTGCAGCCGCTCGCGCGCGAACGACACCAGCAAGATGGAGTTGGCCGTGGCCACGCCCATGGTCATGATCGCGCCCGTGAGCGCGGGCACGCTCAGCGTGGTGCCGGTAATGAACAGCATCCACGCGATGCCCGCCAGCGCGGCCGGCAGCGCGGTGATGATGATGGCCGCGTCCAGCCACGACTGGAAGGTGACCACGATCAGCAGGTACACCAGCACGATGGCCATCGCCAGCCCCACGCCCAGGCCGATGAACGACGACTGCATGGTCTGCACCTGGCCGCGGATCTCGACCCGGCTGCCGCGCGAGAGCTTGGGCCGCATCTCGTCGACCAGCTTCTGCACCTTCGAGGCCACGCTGGCCAGGTCGGTGCCCTGCACGCTCACGTAGACGTCGATCACCGGCGCGATGTTGTAGCGCGACATGACGGCCGGCTGGCGCGAGGCCTGCGCATCGACCAGGTTGCCCAGCAGCTGCTGCGACGCGGTGTTGCCGCCGGCACCGGCGCCGCCCGCGCCCACCGGAATGTTGAGCAGCGCGTCGAGCGAATCGACGGTGTACTGCGGCGTTTGCACCGCGATGCTGTAGACCACGCCGTTCACCGGGTTCAGCCAGAAGGCGGGCGCCGTCTGCGAACTGCCCGACAGCGCGATGAGCACGTTCTGCCCCACGTTCGACGCGGTCAGGCCGTACTGCTGCAGCCGTGTGCGGTCCATCTGCAGGCTCAGCGCGGGGCCGTCGAGCCGCTGGTGCACGTGGGCGTCGACCGCGCCCGGAATCTGGCGGATCGCCTTGGTGAGTTCGGCCGCGCGCGCCGCGTTGCCGGCCATGTCGTTGCCGCTGAACTGCACGTCGATGGCCGCGGGCAGGCCGAAGTTCAGGATCTGCGTGACGATGTCCGCCGGCTGGAAGAAGAACTCGATGCCCGGAAAGCGCTTGGGCAGCTCGGCGCGCAGGATCGACACGAAGTGCTCGGTGGGCTTGTGGCCCTCCTTCAGCGACAGCAGCAGCTCGCCGTCGAAGGTGCCGATGGTGCCGGCGTTGCTGTACGACAGGTTGATGCCGCTGTTGGGCACGCCCAGGTTGTCCAGGATGGTCTCCAGCTGGTCCTTGGGCACCAGCTCGCGGATGGCGGCTTCCACCTGGTCGGTCAGGCGCGCGGTTTCTTCGATGCGGGTGCCGGTGGGTGCGCGCAGGTGCAGGCGGATCTGGCCGGCATCGACCGTGGGGAAGAAGTCGCGGCCCAGCGCCGGGTACAGCAGGCACGACAGCACGCAGAAGCCCAGGAACAGGCCGATGAAGCCGGCCCGCTTGGACAGCACCGCCGACAGCACCAGCGTGTAGGCGCGGCGCACGCGCTCGAAGCGGCGGTCGAAGGCGCGGTACAGGCGCTGCAGGGCGCTCTGCTTCGCGCCTTCGGCGGGCGCGTTCGCCCCGTTCGCCCCGTGCGAGCCGCCCATCAGCAGCATCACCAGCGTGGGCACCAGCGTGCGCGAGAGCAGGTACGACGCAATCATGGCGAACACCACCGCCTCGGCCAGCGGCACGAACAGGAAGCGTGCCACGCCCGACAGGAAGAACATCGGCACGAACACGATGCAGATGCACAGCGTGGAAACGAAAGCCGCCGAGCCGATTTCGCCCGCGCCCACCTCGATGGCTTCTTTCAGCGGCGTGCCCATGTGCAGGTGCCGCTCGATGTTCTCGATGGTCACGATCGCCTGGTCCACCAGAATGCCCACCGAGAGCGCAAGCCCGCCCAGTGTCATGAGGTTGAGCGTTTCGCCCAGCGAATACAGCACCAGGATCGACGCCAGGATCGACAGCGGAATGGTCAGCCCGATGATCAGGGTGCTGCGCCAGTTGCCCAGGAACAGCAGCACCATGGCGGCGGTGAGCGCGGCGGCCAGGATGGCTTCGAACACCACGCCCTTGACGGCCGCCTTCACGAACACCGACTGGTCGAACAGCGGCGTGATCTTGATGTCTTCCGGCATCGTCTGCGCGGCAATGGGCAGCATGGCGCGGATGTTCGAGACGATGTCCAGCGTGGAGGCGCCGCCGTTCTTCAGCACCGACAGCAGCACGCCGCGCACGCCGTCCTGGCGCACCACGTTGGTCTGCGGCGAGAAGCCGTCGCGCACGTAGGCCACGTCGCGCAGGTAGGTGGTGGCGCCGTTCACCGTGCGGATCGGCAGGTCGTTCAGGCCCGCGATGGCGTCGGGCGAGCCGTTCATCTTCACGTTGTATTCGGTGGCGCCGAACTTGGCCGTGCCCGAGGGAAGAATCAGGTTCTGCGTGTTCACCGCGTTCACCACGTCGGCCGGCGACAGGCCGCGCGCCTGCAGCGCCTGGGTGTCGAGGTCGACCGAAATCAGCCGGTTCTTGCCGCCGTAGGGAAACGGAATGGCCGCGCCCGGCACCGTGATGAGCTGCGGGCGCAGCTGGTTGACGGTGGCGTCGAAGAGCGAGTTTTCAGAGCGCGTGGGGCTGGACAGCGCCAGCTGGATCACCGGCACGCTGGAGGCCGAATACTTGATGACCAGCGGCGGCGTGATGCCCGGCGGCAGCTGCCGCACCTGCGCCTGCATCGAGGCCACCACCTGCGAGATGGCCATCTCGATGTTGGCCGTGGGCTGGAAGAACACCTTGATGATCGACACGCCCGCCAGCGACTGCGACTCGATATGCTCGATGTCGCTCACCGTGGTGGTCAGCCCGCGCTCCACCTGGCCCGAGATGCGCTGGCCCATCTCCTGCGCCGGCAGGCCGGTGTAGTTCCAGATGACGCTGACCACCGGAATGTTGATTTCCGGGAAGATGTCGGTGGCCATGCGCGCCAGGACAAAAGGCGTGGCCAGCACGATCAGCATCGCCATGACGATGAAGGTGTACGGACGACGCAACGCGAGCTGGACCATGGACAGGGCTCTCTGCTTCCGGCGGAAAAAGGTTTTGCATCATAAGGAAGTAGATTTAAGTTTGCTGGTGCCGTGAAACGCGGTGTGGCGCTTTACCAAAGGGATGCATATGGACAGGGTTTGGCTGGTAGTGATGGGGGTGTCGGGTTGCGGCAAATCGAGCCTGGGCGCGGCGTTGGCCACGGCCCTGGGCCTGCCGCTCATCGAAGGCGACGACCACCATCCGGCGGCGAATGTCCGGAAGATGAGCCAAGGCATCGCGCTGACCGACGCCGACCGCGCCGGCTGGCTGGCCACGCTGGGCCAGGCGCTGGCGGCCGCCCCGCAGCGCGGTGCTGACGTGTTCGGCGCTCAAGCGCATCTACCGCGACCAGCTGCGCGCGGCGGCGCCGGGGCTGCGCTTCGTGTTCATGTCGATCGAGCGGGCCGAGGCCGAGCGCCGGGTGGCGGCGCGCGCCGGCGCGGGCGAGCACATGTTCCCGGCCAGCCTGGTGGCCAACCAGTTCGCCACGCTCGAATCGCCCGTGGGGGAGGCGGGCGTGCTGGCGGTGGATGCGACCGCGCCGCTCGGGCAGGCGGTCCAGCAGGTGACGGCGTGGCTGGCGAGCCCTTGAGCTCTTGAGTTGTCAGGGCGGGGGCGAGGGCGGGGGCGCGCCGTCGAGCGCCAGCCGCAGCCGCGTGACGTTCGGGTTGCTCGGGTCGCGCTGCACCTTGAAGCCCAGCTTGCGCGCCAGCGCCAGCATGGCGGTGTTGTCGTAGAGCGTGATGTCCGCGAGCTGCCGCACGCCGGCCTGGGCCGCCGCGTCGATCAGCTTGCGCATGAGCTTGTGGGCCAGGCCGTGGTGCTGCCACGCGTCGGCGATGACCACGGCGAACTCGGCGATGTGCGCGGTCTCGGGCGTGTCGCCGCGCACGTAGCGCACCACGCCCATCTGTCGCTCCTGGCCGTCGATCCCGGTGGTGGCGATCAGCGCGAGTTCGCGCGCGTAGTCGATGTGCGTCATGCGCCAGAGCTCGTCGGGCTGCGGCTTGCGCGGCGAGAGCAGGCGGTGGTAGCCCGTCTCGTTCGACAGGCCCGCGACGAAGGCCGTGTGCATGGCCAGGTCGTTCGCATGGATCGGGCGGATGCGCACCGGCGTGCCGTCGCGCAGTTGCCAGTCCTCGACCAGGTGGCTGGGGTAGTCGAGGGCTGGCATGGCCTTGCTCGATCGGTCAGCCGATCACTTCGGGCCAGTCGGTGTGGAAGAACTGGCCTTCGGGCTTGTCGGTGCGCTCATAGGTGTGCGCCCCGAAGAAGTCGCGCTGCGCCTGCAGCAGGTTGGCCGGCAGCCGCTCGGTGCGGTAGCTGTCGTAGTAGGCCAGCGACGCGCTGAACGCCGGCACCGGAATGCCGTTGCTCACCGCCAGCGCCACCACTTCGCGCCAGTTCTGCTGCGTGCGGTTCAGCAGGTCCTTGAAGAACGGGTCGAGCATCAGGTTGCCAGCGCCGGGTCGGTGCGGAAGGCGTCGGTGATGCGGTTCAGGAAGCGCGCGCGAATGATGCAGCCGCCGCGCCAGATGGACGCGATGCCGCCCAGGTCGAGCTTCCATTCCTTCTTGTCGCCCATCGTCTTGACGAGGTCGAAGCCCTGCGTGTAGCTGATGACCTTCGACGCATACAGCGCGTCGTGCACCTTGGCCACCAGCGCCTTCTTCTCGAGCGACAGTGCGATCTTCGGCCCCTGCAGCACCTTGCTGGCGCCCACGCGCGCCTTCTTCTGCGAGGACAGCACGCGCGCCTCCACGGCGGCGTTGATGGTGCTGATGACCACCGCGTTCTCGGCCGCGTTGATCAGCGTCCACTGGCCCGTGCCCTTCTGGCCGGCCTTGTCGAGGATGAGGTCGACGATCGGCTTGCCCGTTTCCGGGTCTTTCTGCTCCAGCGCCTTGGCGGTGATCTGGATCAGGTAGCTCTGCAGTTCGCCGTCGTTCCACTCGTTGAAGATGGCGGCCATTTCGTCGGTCGTGAAGCCGGCCGCCTTGAACAGGCTGTAGGCCTCGCAGATCAGCTGCATGTCGCCGTACTCGATGCCGTTGTGCACCATCTTCACGTAGTGGCCCGCGCCGCCGGGGCCAATGTGAATCACGCAGGGCTGGCCGTCGACCTTGGCCGCGATGCTCTCGAAGATCGGCTTCATCACTTTCCAGGTCGACAGCGGGCCGCCCGGCATGATCGACGGGCCCTTGCGCGCGCCTTCCTCGCCGCCCGACACGCCCGCGCCGATGAAGCGCAGGCCCTTGCTCGACAGGTACGCGTCGCGGCGCTCGGTGTCGGTGTAGAGGCTGTTGCCGCCGTCGATGACGATGTCGTCCTTGTCCAGCAGCGGAATCAGTTGCTCGATGACCTGGTCGACCGGCGCGCCGGCCTTCACCATGATCTGGATCTTGCGGGGCTTGGCCAGGCTCTGCACGAACTCTTCGAGCGTCTTGGCGCCCACCAGCTTCTTGCCGGGGTTGGCGGCGATGAAGGCTTCGGTGGTGGCCTCGGTGCGGTTGTACACGCTGACCTGGAAGCCGCGGCTTTCCACATTCAGCACCAGGTTCTGGCCCATCACGGCCAGGCCGATCAGTCCGAAATCGCTTTTGTTGCTCATGGCCCTTCTTTCTCTCATGTGCGTGCGCGGAACGCCCCGCGCACGGGTTTGGTTCGAGGGCCATTCTGCCGGGGTCGGCAAAGGGCATGCGTCGGAGGCGGTCTATACCCGATTGGCAAGCGGGCGCCGCTTCGGTATGTTGGCGCGCATGAACGACGCCATCCACCGCTGGTCCACCGACGCCGTACCGCCCGCGCAGCGGCTGGACTACTGGGTGGGCGCGGTGTGCGAGGGTTTTCTGGAAATGGACGTGACCACCCCGGTGGCCGGCGGCTTCGGCGCCACGCTGGAGTCGGCGCCGCTCGGGCCCCTGGTCGTGAACCGGGTGCGCGGCAGCGCGCAGGACGTGTACCGCACGCGCCATGCCATCGCCCACAGCCGCCACAACTATTTCTATCTGCTGTGCAAGACCGATTCGGCCTGGGTGACGGTGCAGGACGGCCGCTCCGCGCGCCTCTTGCCGGGCGACGCGGTGCTGGTCGATTCGCGCCGGCTCTATGAATTTCACCTGCTGCAATCGGCCGACACGCTCTCGCTCGAACTGCCGACCGCCTGGGTCGACCAATGGATTCCCGACGCCGGCGACCAGGTGGCGCGCCGCATCGACGGGCAGGCGGGGTGGGGTGGGGTGCTGTGCGGGTTCCTGCGACAGCTGTCACCCGAAGTTGCCGCGAAGCCGCCGCTGCCCGCGGGCTTGCTGAGCGACCAGCTCGGCAGCCTGCTGGCACTGGCAACGGGAACAGCCGGGGGCGTGGCGGGCAAAACGCCCGAAAAAGGGCGTACCGCCATGCGCCGCCGTGTGCTCGACGCCACGCGCGAGCGCCATGCCGAGCCCGGCCTCACGGCCGCGAGCGTGGCGCGCGGGCTGGGCATTTCGGAGCGCAGCCTGCACCGCTGCCTGGCCGAGGGAGACGGGGGCGGCGGCGGCGCCACCACCTTCGCCACCGCGCTGGCCGGTTTTCGCATGGCGGTGGCGCGCCGCATGCTGGACGACGCGCGCTTCGACCGGCTGGGCATCGCGGAGATCGGCTTTCGCGTGGGGCTGGCCGATGCGTCGCACTTCATTCGCCAGTGCCGCGCGCACCTGGGGGCCACGCCCGGCCAGCTGCGGCGGCGCAGGCGCTGAGCCCGCGTTCAGATGCCGCGCAGGTTGACCCGCCTGGACAGAGCCTGCGCGCTTTCGCGCCGTTCGCTGTAGCGGTCGACCAGGTGGGCCGCGCAGTCGCGCGTGAGCAGCGTGAACTTGACCAGCTCTTCCATCACGTCGACCACGCGTTCGTAGTACGGCGAGGGCTTCATGCGGCCCGCTTCGTCGAACTCCATGAAGGCCTTGGCCACCGATGACTGGTTGGGGATGGTGAGCATGCGCATCCAGCGGCCGAGCACGCGCAGCTGGTTCACGGCATTGAACGACTGCGAGCCGCCCGACACCTCCATCACCGCGAGCGTCTTGCCCTGCGTGGGGCGCACCGCGCCGACCGACAGCGGGATCCAGTCGACCTGCGCCTTCATGACCCCGGTCATGGCACCGTGCCGCTCGGGCGAGGTCCACACCATGCCTTCGGCCCATTGCGCGAGGTCGCGCAGTTCGCGCACTTTCGGATGGTCTTCGGGCGCGCTGTCCGGCGGCGGCAGGTCGCGCGGGTCGTAGATGCGGGGCTCGGCGCCCATGGCTCGCAGCAGGCGCGCGGCCTCCTCGGTCAGCAGCCGGCTGTAGGAGCGTTCGCGCAGCGAGCCGTACAGCAGCAGGATGCGCGGCGGGTGCGTGGCGCGCGCCGCCGGCAGCAGCGACGACAGGTCGGGCCGGCGAAAGGCGTCGCCGTCGAGGTTCGGCAGTTCAGGGTCGTGCAACACGCTGGCCCTTCGCATCGATGACGCTTCGCCGTCTTCCTTGGAAAACGCACCCCGCTGCGGGCGCGGCAGGATGTCGAGCACCGCCTCCGAGGGCCGGCACAGGCGCGTGCCCAGCGGCGTCACCACCACCGGGCGGTTGATGAGGATCGGGTGCGCGAGCATGAAGCCGATCAGCTGCTCGTCGCTCCATGCCGGGTCGTCGAGGCCGAGCTCGTCGTAAGGCGTGCCCTTGCGGCGCAGCAGCTCGCGCGCGGGAATGCCCATGGCCGCGATCAGGCGCTGCAGCGTGGCGCGGTCGGGCGGCGCCTTCAGGTACTCGACGACGGTGGGCTCGTCGCCCGTGTTGCGGATCAGCGCGAGCACGTTGCGGGACGTGCCGCAGGCGGGGTTGTGATAGATGGTGATGTCGTTCATGTCATGTCATGGCATTGGAAGGCTCAGTCGGAGCGCCAGCGCCGCGAGCGTCGCGAACAGCACCGGCACGGTCAGCACGATGCCGAACTTGAAGTAGCTGCCCCAGCCGATCGCCACGCCCTTCTTCGCGAGCACATGCAGCCAGAGCAGGGTGGCGAGGCTGCCGATCGGCGTGATCTTCGGGCCGAGGTCGCAGCCGATCACGTTGGCGTAGACCATGGCTTCCTTCACCGCGCCGCTGGCGCCCGACGCGTCGATGGAGAGCGCGCCGACCAGCACGGTGGGCATGTTGTTCATGACCGACGACAGCACCGCCGTGAGAAAGCCCGTGCCCATGGCCGCGCCCCAGACGCCGCCCTGTGCGAACACGTCGAGCAGCGCGGCGATCTGCCGGGTGAGCCCGGCGTTGCGCAGCCCGTAGACCACGAGGTACATGCCCAGCGAGAAGACCACGATCTGCCACGGTGCGCCGCGCAGCACCTTGCGGATGCCGATCACGGGGCCGCGCCCCGCCACCGCCAGCAGCACCACCGCGCCGAAGGCGCCACCGCGCTGACCGGCACGCCCAGCGGCTCGAGCCCGAAGAAGCCGACGAGCAGCAGCGCCAGCACCACCCAGCCCGCGCGAAAGGTCGCCGGGTCGCGGATCGCATCGGCCGGCGCCTTGAGTCGAGCCACGTCATAGCGCGCCGGGATGCCGCGGCGAAAGTACAGCATCAGCACCAGCAGGCTCGCGAGCACCGCCGCGATGTTCACCGGCACCATGACCGAGGCGTATGCGTTGAAGCCGATGCCGAAGAAGTCGGCCGAGACGATGTTCACGAGGTTGGACACGATCAGCGGCAGGCTCGCCGTGTCGGCGATGAAGCCCGCCGCCATCACGAAGGCCAGCGTGGCGGCCGGGGTGAAGCCGAGCGCGACCAGCATCGCCATCACGATCGGCGTGAGGATCAGCGCCGCGCCGTCGTTGGCGAACAGCGCCGACACCGCCGCGCCCAGCAGCACGATGAAGGCGAACAGCCGTCGGCCGCGCCCGCCGCCCCAGCGCGCCACATGCAGCGCGGCCCATTCGAAGAAGCCCGCCTCGTCGAGCAGCAGGCTGATGACGATCACGGCCACGAAGGTGGCGGTCGCGTTCCACACGATGCCCCAGACCACCGGCACGTCGGCAAGATGCACCACGCCGCACAGCAGCGCGATCGCCGCGCCGAGCGACGCGCTCCAGCCGATGCCCAGGCCGCGCGGCTGCCAGATGACCAGCACGAGCGTGAAGACGAAGATGAGAACGGCGGCCGGCATGGCGGCCTCAGCAGCCGCAGGCCGACGGTGTCTCGACGGCGCAGGCCTCGCCCTGGCAGCAGTTCTCGGTGAGGTAGCCGAGCAGGGCGTTCATCTGGTCGAAGGCCGCGCGATAGACGAGGTTGCGCCCCTGCCGCTCCTGCGAGACCAGGCCCGAATGCATCAGCTCCTTGAGATGGAACGACAGGCTGGTGCCCGGCACTTCCAGTGATTCGGCCAGCGCGCCGGGCGTGAGGCCGGCGGGGCCGGCCACCACCAGCGCACGGAACACCCGCAGGCGAACGGGCTGGGCCAGCGCGGCCAGGGAACGGACAACATCGTTTTCTTCCATATTTCAAGTATCGTTGAATAATTGAATCGAAACAAGCCGGCTGGCACGAATCGGCCATCGCGCTGGCAGGCATCGGCCATTCGCGGCGCCCGGCTATTTCTAAAGTCTTCCTCCGTCCCAACAATGAAAGAGACTCCGATGTCCGACACCTATGTCCTGGTCCACGGCGCGTGGCACACCGGCGCTGAAATCGAGGCCGTGGCCGACGGCCTGCGCGCGGCTGGCCACACCGTCTACTGCCCCACGCTGGCGGGCAACAACCCCGGCGACGACCGCACGAACACCGGCCTGGACGACGCGATCGCGTCCGCCGTGCGCTACATCGAGGACAGGAACCTGACGCAGGTGCGCCTCGTGGGCCACAGCTACGGCGGCATGGTGATCTCGGGCGTGGCCGACCGCATCGCCGCGCGGCTGAAGCGGCTGGTGTACATCAACGCCTTCGTGCCGCTGGACGGCGAGTCGCTCAACGACATGGTGCCGCCGCACTACGTCGCGATGTTCGACGCCGTGGCCGCGGCCAACGGCAACGCCGTGACCTTGCCCTTCGAGATCTGGCGCGAGGCCTTCATCAACGACGCGACCTGGCCACGGCCACGGCCGCCTACGACAAGCTCAACCCGCACCCGTACCGCACCTTCACCGACAAGATCCGGCTGAAGCAGCCGCTGGCCGCGCTGGCGCTGGGCAAGTCGTACGTCAATTGCCTGCAGGACACGGCGATGCCGCACAGCCTGGGATGGCACCCGCGCCTGTCGGAGCGGCTGGGGCTGTTCCGGCTGGTGGAGTGCCCCGGCAGCCACGAGATGTTCTTCTCGAACCCCACGCGGTTGGCGCAGGCCATCATCGAGGCCGGGCGCGACTGAGCGCGCGCGGCGCCGTCAGCGGCCGGCGAACAGCGCGTCGTACACGCGGATCGATGCGTAGGCGTCGTTCGCCGCGTAGCGGATCTGCGCCTCGGTGAGCTGCCTGTTGGCCCAGTTCGAGGTGGTCGCCTTGCGCGACTTGATGAAGCGGCGGTCGAACACCAGCGCCACCGCCGCCTTCACGCCGACCGACTTGCGGTAGCCGCGCTTGCGGAATTCGTTGTCGATGTCGAACACCGCCTTCGGCTCGATGTTGAGCCGATTGCGGATCAGCGTCATGTCGCCCGACAGGCCGAAGCCGACCTTGCGCAGTTCGGTCGAGGCAATGAGCGCGGCCACCACCGGATTGCACTCGGTGCGGTGCAGCTGAAAGAGCCAGGCCGTGTCGCGCGTGGAGAACTGCACCACGTGCGGACCGCCCGAGACTTCGTTCTTCGCGAAGGTGGGCTTGGATTCGGTGTCGAAGCCGGCGATGCCCGCCGCCAGCAGCGCGGAGGCCGCGTGCTCGGCGTCCTGCAGCGTGGCGACGACGACGATGTCTTTCAGGCCCAGGCCTTCGAAGGGTTCGAGCAGCGCGATCTGTTCGCGCTCGGGCAGGGGCGGGAGCGTGGGGTTGTGGTCGCTCACCGGGAGGCTGCTTTCGTTGTCTTTTTCTTCACTGCGGCTTTCTTTGCGGGGGTCTTCTTCGCGATGGATTTTCGGGCGGCGGTCTTTTTGGCCGCCGGTGTCTTCTTCGGCTTGGGCGGCTGGCCCGAGCGCAAGGCGGCCTCGTAGGCGCGACGGCCCCAGAGCGCGGCTTCGTGGCGGTCCTCGAACAGGTCGGCCGGTGCCAGCCGGTACGACATCGGCATCGACTGGCCCTGGCGCTCGTAGGTGAAGGGCGGCAGGTCGAGCGCGTCGAAGAATGGCGCGCTTTCGGCGTCGGACTTCAGGTAGAGCGTATCGCGGGCCACGAGGGCGATCATGCGGTCTTCGTGCCAGATGCCATGGCCGCCGAACATGCGGCGCGTGCGGATGCGGCCCAGGCGCTCGAAGACCTCGTGCAGGCTGTCGACAAATTCGCTCACTCGAAAACCTCCGTGCTTCGCACTGCGGTGCGAGCTGGCTTGGGGCGGCCCGGCGCTGCGCTCATGCCGTGATCTCGATGCGGTTGCCGTCCGGGTCGAGCACCACGCTCTCGTAGTAGCCGTCGCCGGTGCGGCGCGGGCCGTCGAGCAGCGGGTAGCCGTCGGCCTTCAGGCGCTGCGTGAGCGCGTCGACCGCCGCGTCGGAGCCCACGCTGATGGCCAGGTGCGTCCAGCCCATGCGCTGCGCGCCGGCTTCGGCCGCGACCGGCGAGAGCGTGCTGGTGGTCATGGCCTCGATGCGTGCGCCGTCGCCCAGGCTCAGGAAGCACGAGGCAAAGCCCTTGGCCGGGTTGACGTAGCCCTGGCCCGTGACGGCACCGAAGTAGTCGGCGTAGAAGCGCTTGCAGCGTTCGAGATCGGTGGTCCAGAGTGCGATGTGGTCGATGCGCATGGGGGCTGGGAATCGTGGGAGGAAATCAGCCCACGCGCCACGGCGGGCGCGAGGGCGACCAATGGTAGGCGATGCGTTCGCGGCCGCTGCTGGGGTGGCGGTCGACCGCGCCGCGCTCCAGGCCGTAGCGCTCGTAGAAGCGCTGCGCCGCGGTGTTGGTGGTGGCCACGTGCAGCCGCCAGCCGGTCGGGATGCGCACGCAGGCCTCGTCGAGCAGCGCCTTGCCCAGGCCCTGGTTGCGCAAGTGGGGTTCGACAAAGAGCTGGGCCACGTATTCGCGCCGCTCCAGCAGCACCATGAACGCCAGCACCTGCCCCTCGCGCTCGGCCAGCACCACCTCGGCGGGCGGGCCGAACTCGGTCTGCACGCGGCGCAGCCAGTGCGCGATCGGCTCGATGTACGGAACGTCCCGGTTGGCCGCGATCCAGGCCCGCCGCCAGATACCGGCCAGCACCATGTTCTCTTCGGCGCTGCCTTCGCGCGTCCGCAGATGAAAGGCGGGAATTTGGGCGGCGGACATGCGAACCATGATACGGCGCGGGGCCGCCGAGGTCGATCAGGCGTGCAGGCTTTGCGCGTGGTGCGCGATGTGGTCGGCCATGAAGCTCTGGATGAAGTAGTAGCCGTGGTCGTAGCCCGCGTGGCGGCGCAGCGTGAGCGGCTGGCCGGCGGCAAAACAGGCGGCCTCGAACACCTCGGGGTGCAGTTGCTCGGCCAGGAATTTGTCGCTCAGGCCCTGGTCGATGAGGATGCCTTGCGGGTACGGCGCCGCCACCTGCGACTTCATGAGCGCGCTGGCGTCGTGCGCGAGCCACTGCGCGCGGTCGTCGCCGGGTGCGCCCAGGTAACCGGCGAAAGCCTTCTCGCCCCACGGGCACTGCGTGGGCGCGCAGATCGGCGCAAAGGCCGACAGCGACTTGAAGCGCCCCGGGTGCCGCAGCGCGAGCGTGAGCGCGCCGTGGCCGCCCATCGAGTGGCCGAAGATGCCGATGCGGTGGCCGTCGATGGCGAAGTGCTTCGCCACCAGCACCAGCAGCTCATGGACGATCCAGCTTTCCATGCGCCAGTGCGTGGCCCACGGCTCGGCGAGCGCGTCGAGGTAGAAGCCGGCGCCGATGCCGAAGTCCCAGTTGTCTCGGCGCCCGGAAGGCTCTCGACCTCCGCGCCGCGCGGGCTGGTGTCGGGCGCGATCAGCGCCAGGCCCAGGCTCGCGGCCATGCGCTGCGCGCCGGCCTTCACCGCGAAGGTCTCCTCATTGCAGGTCAGGCCCGCGAGGTAGAGCAGGGCGGGCACGGGCCCGTTCGCGGCCTGCGGCGGCATGTAGACCGAGAAACGCATCGGCAGGCCGATTTCGTGCGAGCGGTGCTCGTGAAAGCTCTGCACGCCACCGAAGGCGTGGTGCTCGGAAAGGGTCTTGGGGGTGTTGTCGGTCATGCGGTGTTCTTGTGGGGGCGCAGCGCGGGTGTCAGTTCGAGCACGGCGTCGGCGAAGGTGCGCGGCGCTTCCTGCGGCATGTTGTGGCCCACGCCGGGCACGAGCCGGTGCGAGCGCGATCCGCTGAAGCGGTGCGCGTGGGCCGATGCTTCGGCGGGCGGGCGCACGCCGTCGTCGATGCCGTCGAAGGTGATGGTGGGCACGCCGATGGCGGGCTGCGCCGCGAGGCGGCGTTCGATGTCGGCATAGGCCGGGTCGCCCGGCACGAGGCCGAAGCGGTGGCGGTACGACTGGATCACCACGTCCACGAAATCAGGATGGTCGAAGGCGGCGGCGCTGCGCTCGAAGGTGGCGTCGTCGAACTGCCACGTCGGCGACCAGAGCTTCCACAGCAGTTTCGTGAAACCCTTGCGGTCCTTGGCGAGCCCGGCGCGGCCGCGCTCGCTGTGAAAGTAGTACTGGTACCAGAGGCTGTGTTCGTTGGCCGGCGTGTCGGGCTCCATCGCCTTCGCGATGTTCTGGATGTTGTAGCTGTTGAAGGACACCAGCCCCGCCACGCGCTCGGGCCACAGCGCCGCGACCACGCAGGCCGCGCGGCCGCCCCAGTCGTAGCCGGCGAGCACCGCGCGCTCGATCTTCAATGCGTCGAGCAGCGCGAGCAGGTCGGCGCCCAGCGCGGCCTGCTCGCCCGAGCGCGGCGTGGCCTCGCTCAGGAAGCGCGTGGCGCCGTAGCCGCGCAGGTACGGCACGATCACGCGGCAGCCCTGCGCCGCGAGCAGGGGCGCGACTTCGGCGTAGGTGTGGATGTCGTACGGAAAGCCGTGCATCAGCAGCACCGGCGGGCCGTCGGCGGGGCCGGCCTCGAAGTACGCGACTTCGAGCACACCGGCCTCGATCTTGCGCAAGGGTTCCATGCGGGTCATGGCCGGTGCCTCCGGGGCTTCAGTACAGAACGACGCCGCGAATCGACTCGCCGCGCTTCATCAAATCGAAGCCCTTGTTGATGTCTTCCAGCGGCATGGTGTGCGTGATCAGGCTGTCGATGTCGATCTTGCCTTCCATGTACCAGTCGACGATCTTGGGCACGTCGGTGCGCCCGCGCGCGCCGCCGAAGGCCGAGCCTTCCCACTTGCGGCCCGTGACCAGCTGGAACGGCCGCGTGCTGATTTCCGCGCCCGCCTCGGCCACGCCGATGATGATGCTGCGGCCCCAGCCCTTGTGCGTGCATTCCAGCGCCTGGCGCATCACCTTGGTGTTGCCGATGCACTCGAAGCTGTAGTCCGCGCCGCCGTCGGTCAGCTGCACGATCGCGTCGACGACGTTCTCGGTGTCCTTCGGGTTGATGAAGTGCGTCATGCCGAACTTGCGGGCCATGGCCTCGCGCTCGGGGTTCAGGTCGACGCCGATGATCTTGTCCGCACCGACCATCTTGGCGCCCTGAATGACGTTCAGGCCGATGCCGCCCAGGCCGAACACCACCACGTTGGCACCCGCTTCCACCTTGGCCGTGAAGATCACCGCGCCGATGCCGGTGGTCACGCCGCAGCCGATGTAGCAGACCTTGTCGAAGGGCGCGTCTTCGCGGATCTTGGCGAGCGAGATCTCGGGCGCGACGGTGTAGTTGCTGAACGTGCTCGTGCCCATGTAGTGGGCAATGGGCTTGCCGTCCAGGCTGAAGCGGCTGGTGCCGTCGGGCATCTGGCCCTTGCCCTGCGTGCCGCGAATCAGCTGGCACAGGTTGGTCTTGCGGCTCAGGCAGAACTTGCACTGGCGGCACTCGGGCGTGTACAGCGGAATGACGTGGTCGCCCTTTTTCAGGGTGGTGACGCCGGGGCCGACGTCGACCACGATGCCCGCGCCTTCATGGCCCAGGATCGCGGGGAAGATGCCTTCGGGGTCGGCGCCCGAGAGCGTGTAGTAGTCGGTGTGGCAGATGCCGGTGGCCTTGATCTCGACCAGCACTTCGCCGAACCTGGGACCGTCCAGGTCCACGGTTTCGATGGTGAGCGGGGCTCCGGATTTCCACGCGACGGCGGCTTTGGTTTTCATGGTGTTCGGTTCTTCAGAAAGCAGGGGTGTGAGGATACTCAGGCGGGGCCAGCGGGGAAGATACCCGACATGCCGATGAACCCGCTCATGTGGCGGACATTCCACACCCAGTTTCGCAGTGCGGGAAATTCATCGAGTGCAATGCCGCCTTCGCCCGCCAGCGCCACGTACGGAAAGCAGGCGATGTCGGCAATGGTCGGCTCGGGCGCGGACGCGAGCCAGCGCAGGCCCCCTGCAGCTTGCTCGGCCAGGTGGTCGTCGAGCACGCGGAACACGGCGCGCGCGCCGGCGCGGCAGGCCTCGATGTCCAGATGGTGGTAGCCCAGTGCGTCGTGCAGCCGCGCGGCCGAGGCGGTGCGGGTGATTTCGTCGGCGGTGGCCAGCCACATCGCGACCTGGCCGCGCAGCTTCGGATCGTCGGGGTACCAGCGGCGCCGCGGGTCGTAGCGGCTCGCGAGGTAGACCAGGATGGCCTGCGCGTCGCGCAGCACGAAGCCGTCGTCGTCGAGCACCGGCAACTGGCCCAGCGGGTTGACGTCGGCCAGGAACGCGGCCGACTTGTGCGCGCGGCCGGGATGGAAGTCGACCGGCACGCTCTGGTATTGGAGGCCCAGCCACGCGAGCATCTGCCGCACCTTGAAGCAGTTGCCCGACAGCGGGTAGTCGTACAGCTGGATGGTCATGCCGCCGCCCTCACGCCGAAGCGCATGCCGCGCTCGCGCAGCCAGCGCCGGTAGGTAACGGACGAGGTGTCGCCGCGCGTCGGCGTTTCGGCGCGGCCTTCGAGCGGCATGCGCTTGAAGGCGTGGTTCTCCAGAATGGGTTTGTCCTGTCCGAAGATGGTGTGCTGGAACGCGATGAGCTCGGCGTCGGTGGAGTCGTCGTCGAAGCAGGCGAGCATGGTGTGGGCAATGACGTGCTCGTCGTCCACGGGCTGCAGGAACAGGCCGATGGCATCGAGCTCGCCCGCGCGAAAGCTCGACTTGTAGAGCATGGCCGACAGCGGCTGCATCACGCGGTATTTGTAGAGCACCTCGCTGCCCGTGCTGTCGTGCGCGGCCGAGGCGCGCGGCTGCCAGAAGCGGCAGTCGGTGGCCCAGATCTCGCCGGTGGCGGGCTCGACCCGCACCTGGTATTGCGCCACCTCGGTGTGCGGCACCTTGCCGAGGTAGTCGGCGTGCACGAACGGAAAGTGCGCCATGTCCAGGAAGTTCTCGATCACGCGCAGGCCCGACACCGCCACGCCGATGCCGCCGCAGTCGATGGTGCGGCGGCCCGGCTCGCTGTATTCGGGAAACTCGAACAACGGGCGCGCGGGGTTGCCGCTGGGGCAGGCCCACAGGTAGCCGTAGCGCGACTGCACGGCGAGCGGCCGGTCGCCGAGGCGGCACTGCGGCGTGCCGTCGGGGTCGGTCCACAGCCGCACGGTTTCGCCGAGCAGGCGGGTGGTGCGTGGCGCGGACGCGGCGGGGCCGATGACGAGCCAGTCGTCGAGCATGTTGGGGTCGTCGGTGACGAAGGGCATGGGGTCGCTTTCAGCCGAGGGCTTCGATGTCGCCGCGCAGGCTGCGCGCGGCGGTGTGCAGGGCCTGCATGGCGGCGGAGCCGGGGGCGGCGTCGGTCCAGAGGTGGACGAAGGCAAGGCGGGGCTGGGCGTCGAGGACGAGGGCGCTGGTGTTCGCGTCGCCGAGCTGGCCGCGCCATGCGCCCGAGGTGGCGTCGGCGAGCAGGCCACGCTGCGCCAGCGCTTCACGCACCGTGCCGGCGGGGGCGCGCACGGTGAGCGTGCGGCAGAAGTGCCAGCCTGTGGGCACGGCATCGGCCAGTGCCGCCGGAGCGGTCGGCATTTCCGGCGACAGGCGGACCCACAACATACCGGCCGCCTCGGTCGCGGCGAAGGTCTTCGCGCACACGTTGCGCGGTGCGGGCATGGCGGGGTGCGCCGGAATACTCGCGCATTGCCCGCTGCCGGCTTCGTACTGCCAGCCGTGGTACGCGCAGGCCAGGCGGTTGTCGATCACCTGGCCCAGCGTGAAGCGCACGCTGCGGTGCGGGCAGCGGTTTTCCCAGGCCTGGGCGGTGCCGTCGGCGGCGCGCCAGAGCGCCAGCTCCTGGCCTTCGGCAAAGCCGGCGACGATGTTGTCGCCGGGGTGCAGGTCGGCCGAGCGCGCGACGGGGTGCCAGACGGCGGTGTTCTGTGGTGTGTTCATGGATCGTGGGGAAGCAGGGCTTGCGCCGGTGATACCGTAACGCTTCCGCCGCACCGATGAAAGCCACATGAAGAGACGCTACTTTTCATTCCTGCAACGCTGCCTCGCATGAGCCGCATCGATCTTGCGCTGGTCGAGGCCTTCGTGCTGGTCGCCAGAAGCGGCAGCCTGACCAGGGCCGAGAGCCTGTCGGGCACCTCCAAGGCCACGCTGAGCCGGCAGCTCACGCGGCTGGAAAAGCTGCTGGGCGCGCAACTGCTGATGCGCAGCCCGCGCCGCATCGCGCTCACCGAGGCCGGGCGCGCGTTTCTCGTGCGCGGCGAGGGGCTGCTCGACGAGGTCACGGGCCGGCTCGAAGCGGCCAGCACCGAAGTCCACGCGCTGACCACGGGCGTGTCGGGCCGGCTCTCGCTGCTGTCGGACACGCAGTTCAGCACCTCCTTCGTCTGCCACGTGGTCAAGCTGTTCCTGGGGTCGCACCCCGACGTGCGCTGCCAGCTCGACGTGGCCAGCGGCTTCCATGCGCCGCAGGTCGGCGACGTCGACTGCTACGTGTGCTCCGAGCCGCCCGATGCGCCCAACCTCGTGGCCAAGCTGCTGGGCCGGCTGAACTACGGCCTCTATGCCAGCCCGCAGTACCTGGCGCGCCACGGCACGCCGGCGCTGCCCGCTGAGCTGGCCGCGCACCAGTCGATCGTGATGAAGGAGCCGTCGGAGCGCGCGCAGGTGCTGCTGGTGTCGGGCGCGCAGAGCTTTGCCTTCCACCCCGAGCCGGCCTTCGAGACCAACGACCACTGGGTCATGAAGACCTTCTGCATCGACGGGCTGGGCATCGCGCTGCTGCCGGCTTTCTTCGCCAGGCCCGAGGTGGCGCAGGGCGTGCTGGTGCCGGTGCTGCCGCAGTGGCAGCCCGAGCCGCGCCGCATCTACTGCGCCTACCAGCGGCAGCGCTACATGGGGCAGAAGCTGCGGGCCTTCGTCGACCTGATGGCGCGCTGCGTGGTCGACATCGACTCTTACAACTACTACGTGGGCTCGTCGGCGGCGCGGCGCCGCAGGGCGGGCGCGAGACCATAATCGGCGACCGCCTGACAGGCCCTCATCCGCTGTTCATCCATCATGAAGAAAATCCTCGTCCTCAACGGCCCCAACCTCAACCTGCTCGGTACGCGCGAGCCCGAACAGTACGGACGCGACACGCTGGCCGACGTCGAGCGGCTGTGCAAGGACACGGGTGCGAAGCACGGCGTCGAGATCGAATGCCGCCAGTCGAACCACGAAGGCGTGCTGATCGACTGGATCCAGGAGGCGGGCCGCGAAGTGGCGGCCGGCAACATGCTGGGCGTGGTGATGAACCCGGGCGCCTACACGCACACCTCGATCGCGCTGCACGATGCCATCAAGGGCGCGAGCGTGCCGCTGATCGAGCTGCACATCTCGAACGTGCACGCGCGCGAAGAGTTTCGCCACCACTCGTACATTTCGCCGGCGGCGAAGGGAATCATCGTGGGGCTGGGCGTGAAGGGCTACACCCTCGCCATCGCGGCGCTGGTGCCCTGAGCTACGGAATCAGTACTGCTGCTTGGGCGCCGCGGCCTTCCAGCTGCGGCTCACGCGGCCCTGGCTGTCGATGCTTTCCAGGTGCACGTCGAAGCCCCAGAGCCGGGCGACGTGCTTGAGCACTTCCTCGGCGCCGTCGTGCAGCGGCAGGTTGTTGCGCTGCGTGTGGCGCAGGGTCAGCGAGCGGTCGCCGCGCGTGGCCACGTTCCACACCTGGATGTCGGGCTCGCGGCTGCTGATGTCGTACTGGCGTGACAGCGATTCGCGCAGCGCCTGGTAGCCGCTGTCGTCGTGGATGGCGGACACCTCCAACTCCGATTCGCTCTGGAAATCGCGGATCGAGAACAGGCGGAAGTCGCGCATGGTCTTCGGACTGAGGAACTGGCCGATGAAGCTCTCGTCCTTGAAGTTGCGCATCGCGTAGTCGAGCGTCTTGACCCAGTCGGTGCCCGCGAAGTCGGGGAACCAGCGGCGGTCTTCGGGCGTGGGCTTCTCGCACACGCGGCGCAGGTCGGTCATCATCGCGAAGCCCAGCGCATAGGGGTTGATGCCGCTGTAGGCGCGGTGCCCCACCGGCGGCTGGTAGATCACGCCGGTGTGCGAGCTGAGCCATTCCATCATGAAGCCGTCGGCCAGTTGGCCGCGGTCGTACATGGTGTTGAGCAGCGTGTAGTGCCAGAAGGTGGCCCAGCCTTCGTTCATGACCTGGGTCTGGCGCTGCGGGTAGAAGTACTGCGCGATCTTGCGCACGATGCGCACCACCTCGCGCTGCCAGGGCTCCA
This sequence comes from Variovorax sp. E3, assembly GCF_016082275.1. Lineage (GTDB taxonomy): Bacteria > Pseudomonadota > Gammaproteobacteria > Burkholderiales > Burkholderiaceae_C > Variovorax. The sequence continues at coordinate 14,918 of NZ_MOWM01000047.1, read as the reverse complement.
GCAGCGCGGCGTTCTTCTCGATGAAATAGAGCAGGTTTTCCTGCGGCTCCGACGGAAAGCGCCGCGCCGCGTCGGACTCGGCCGCCTGCTCGGCGCGCCGGGGCAGCGTGCGCCAGAGGTCGTTCACCTGCTGCTGCATGTGGCGTTCGCGGTCGGCGCGCTGGATGCTCTCTTGCGCCAGCGAACGCTTCTGCGGCCGGCGATAGCGGTCGACGCCGTAGTTCATCAGCGCATGGCAGGAGTCGAGCAGCTCCTCCACCGCGTCGAGGCCGTGGCGCTCCTCGCACTCGGCAATGTAGTGCCGCGCATAGACCAGGTAGTCGATGATCGACGACGCATCGGTCCACATGCGGAACAGGTAGTTGCCCTTGAAGAAGCTGTTGTGGCCGTAGGCCGCGTGCGCGATCACCAGGCCTGCATGGCCATGGTGTTTTCTTCCATCAGGTAGGCGATGCACGGGTCCGAGTTGATGACGATCTCGTAGGCCAGCCCCATGTGGCCGCGCTTGTAGTTCTTCTCGGTCGAGATGAACTGCTTGCCGTACGACCAGTGCCTGTAGATCATGGGCATGCCCACGCTGGCGTAGGCGTCCATCATCTGCTCGGCGGTGATCACCTCGAGCTGGTTCGGGTACACGTCCAGTCCGTAGCCCTTGGCGGTCTTCGCGATCTCGGTGTGGTAGGTCTCGATGAGTTCGAAGGTCCAGTCGGAGGGGCTGGGCAGGCGTTCGAGAACACGGTCGGTGATCATGATGTCACCCCTTCCTTCTTGAACAGGTCGCGGAACACGGGATAGATGTCTTGCGCGTCCGACACCTTGCGCATTGCGAAGTTGGGCTGGACGCCTTCGAGCTGCTGGTACTCCTGCCACAGGTTCTGCTCGGTCTCGGCCACCTGCACGTAGGCGTAGTAGCGCACCACGGGCAGGATGTTGTCGACCAGCAGTTCGCGGCAGCGGCCGCTGTCCTGGTGCCAGTTGTCGCCGTCGCTGGCCTGCGCGCCGTACACGTTCCACTCGCCGCTGGGGTAGCGCGCCTTGATGATCTCGTCCATCAAGACCAGCGCGCTCGACACCACGGTACCGCCGGTCTCGGTGGCGTGGAAGAACTCTTCCTCGGTCACCTCCTGCGCCTGCGTGTGGTGGCGCAGGAACACGAGGTCGATGGTCTCGTAGTGCCGCGTGAGGAACATGTACAGCAGCATGAAGAAGCGCTTGGCCATGTCCTTGCGCGCCTCGTCCATGGAGCCCGACACGTCCATCAGGCAGAACATCACGGCCTTGGCGCTGGGCACCGGCGTCTTCACGCGGTTGCGGTAGCGCAGGTCGATGGGGTCGATGTAGGGCACGTGCCGCATGGTGCGGCGCAGCTCGGCGATGCGCTCCTCGGTCTCGCGGATCTCGTTCTGGATCAGGGGCTGCGCGGCCTGCGGGTGCTGCCTGAGGTGTTCGAGGTGCGCCTCCAGGCGCTTGAGCTCCTTGCGTGGTTCGCCGCCCAGCGCGATGCGCCGTGCCAGCGCGCCGCGCATCGAGCGCACCACGTGCAGGTTGTTGGGCGAGCCGTCGCTGGTGAAGCGGCGCGGTGGCTCTTCCATTCGGGCACGTCGGCGATCTGCGTGCGAATGAGGTGCGGCAGCGCCAGGTCGTCGAAGAACACGCGCATGAACTCTTCGCGCGTGAGGCGAAAGACGAAGTCGTCCTCGCCTTCGCCGCTGTCGCTGGCCTCTCCACTGCCGGAGCCGCCGCCGCTCCCGCCTTCGGGGCGCTTGATGCGGTCGCCCTTCAGGTACTCCTGGTTGCCCGGGTGCACGTACTCGCGGTCGCCGCCACGCGCATGGCCGAACACGGGTTCGGACACATCGTGGCGCGGCAGGGTCACATCTTCGCCTTGCTCCAGTTCGCGGATGTTGCGGCCGCTGACTGCGCGTCGCACCGCTTCCTGGATCTGCCCCTTGTAGCGCCGCAGGAAGCGCTCGCGGTTGCCAATGGACTTGTTCTTGCCCGAGAGCCGGCGGTCGATGATTTGCTGCAGGATGGCCACGATGTTGTCAAAGCTCCTTGCAAAGAAGAGGGAAGAACTCGCCGGTTCCGTCGCTATGAACTCTTGCGCACGCGCAGGTACCACTCGCAGAGCAGGCGCACCTGCTTGGCGGTGTAGCCCTTCTCGACCATGCGGGTCACGAAGTCCTCGTGCTTCTTCTGTTCGTCGGCACTGCTCTTCGTGTTGAAGCTGATGACGGGCAGCAGCTCTTCGGTGTTGGAGAACATCTTCTTCTCGATCACCGCGCGCAGCTTTTCGTAGCTGGTCCACGCCGGGTTGCGCCCCGCGTTGCCGGCCCGCGCGCGCAGCACGAAGTTGACGATCTCGTTGCGGAAGTCCTTCGGATTGCCGATGCCCGCGGGCCGCTCGATCTTTTCGAGCTCGCCGTTGAGCGAGGCGCGGTCGAAGACTTCGCCGGTGTCCACGTCGCGGAACTCCTGGTCCTGGATCCAGTAGTCGGCGTAGGTCACGTAGCGATCGAAGATGTTCTGGCCGTACTCGCTGTAGCTCTCGAGGTAGGCGGTCTGGATTTCCTTGCCGATGAACTCGGCGTAGCGCGGCGCCAGCAGCTCCTTGATGTAGCTGATGTACTTCTGCTCGACCTCGGGCGCGAACTGCTCGCGTTCGATCTGCTGCTCGAGCACGTACATCAGGTGCACCGGGTTCGCGGCCACCTCGGAGCTGTCGAAGTTGAACACCTTGGAGATGATCTTGAAGGCGAAGCGCGTGGAAACGCCGCTCATGCCCTCGTCGACGCCCGCGTAGTCGCGGTACTCCTGGATCGACTTGGCCTTGGGGTCGGTGTCCTTGAGGTTCTCGCCGTCGTAGACCTGCATCTTGCTGAAGGTGCTCGAGTTCTCGGGCTCCTTCAGGCGCGTGAGCACCGACAGCTGGGCCATCATGCGCAAGGTGCCGGGGGCGCACGGCGCCTTGGCCAGCGACGAGTTGCGCACCAGCTTCTCGTAGATCTTGATTTCTTCGGAGGCGCGCAGGCAGTAGGGCACCTTGACGATATAGATCCGGTCGAGGAAAGCCTCGTTGTTCTTGTTGTTGCGGAAGGCCTTCCACTCGCTCTCGTTGCTGTGCGCCAGCACGATGCCGTCGAAGGGGATGCGCCGAAGCCCTCGGTGCCCTTGAAGTTGCTTTCCTGGGTGGCCGTGAGCAGCGGGTGCAGCACCTTGATGGGCGCCTTGAACATTTCCACGAACTCCAGCAGCCCCTGGTTGGCCAGGCACAGGCCGCCGGAGTAGGCGTAGGCGTCCGGGTCGTCCTGGGCGTAGGTCTCCAGCTTGCGGATGTCGACCTTGCCGACCAGCGAGGAAATGTCCTGGTTGTTCTCGTCGCCGGGCTCGGTCTTGGCCACGGCGATCTGCCGCAGCACCGACGGGAAGCGCTTGACGACCTTGAACTGGCGGATGTCGCCGCCGTACTCCTCGAGCCGCTTGACGGCCCAGGGCGAGAGAATGCGGTTCAGGTAGCGGCGGGGGATGCCGTACTCTTTTTCAAGAATCTCGCCGTCTTCGGTCGTGTCGAACAGGCCGAGCGGGGATTCGTTCACTGGCGAGCCCTGGATCGCATAGAAGGGCACATGCTCCATGAGCTGCTTCAGGCGCTCGGCGATCGAGCTCTTGCCGCCGCCAACCGGGCCCAGCAGGTAAAGGATTTGCTTCTTTTCTTCCAGTCCCTGCGCGGCGTGGCGGAAATAGGACACCACCTGTTCTATGGCGTCTTCCATGCCATAGAACTCCTTGAACGCCGGATAGATCTTGATGACCTTGTTGGCGAAGATGCGCGAAAGCGGGGGTCGTTGCGCGTATCGACCAGTTCGGGCTCGCCAATGGCCTTGAGCATGCGCTCGGAGGCCGTGGCATACGCCGTGGGATCGCGCTTGCAGATGTCCAGGTAGTCCTGCAGCGAGATGACTTCCTCGCGGGTGCGCTCGTAGCGGGCGGCAAAGTTGCTGATCACATCCATGGTCACGCCTCCATCAAGTCGGTGGGCTTTTGGCCCGATGGCGTGCAGCAAAGGCCTTGTGCAACATTTGAAGGTGTGCCTGCCCTTGGCTGCATGCCGCGGAAAACTCCCTTACAACAATCTGCTAACAATCAGCATAAAGCAAAGATTGAACCCGGCAAATCATTTGTTAATTCAGAACCACAACGGCAAGTAAAGTTCCTCGGAAAAAACGGAACTAGTATTCGGATTTCAGCTAAATTCAAAGGCTCGCTTTCGCAATTCTCTCCGGGTGAAAACACCTATGACGAATGGCCATCGTCCGTTTTTGCGTTTCCTCCGGGAAAGCATCGCCTATTGAGCCCCGGGGCTCAATAAAACGGGCGTCTCCCTTCAATAACGCACGGCCTGCCGTTTGGTTTATTGCACATTCAAAAAAAAATATAAAAGCAATCCTCGCGCCACTTTTTTGATGGGCGCTTGGCGCATGTGGACGTGGGATGGAAGCGTGGGCGCGGGTCGGCGCGATCCGCGAAGGTGCGGCAAGCACCGCTGCGGTGCTCGAAACAGGGCTCAGGGGCTTGTGCGCACCAGTTCGAAGAGCCCGGCGTGCAGGACGGTCATGAAGTGACCGGTGCTGAAGGTGAAGTTTTCACCCGCAAGCGTAGTCCCCGGTGTTACATGGCAGACGAAGAAGCGGTTCGCGGACCCGCACTGCAGCTGCACGGCCTCGGGATCCAGGCCGTTGAACAAGCCTTGCACGTCTTTGGTGCTCATGGGTTCGATGTCCCGCGACACCTCGCCCGACCTGACCACCCAACCTTTGTCCGTCTTGCGAATGGAAAGGGGAGGCGGCGTGTGCGCGCCGCGCCCGTCATCAGCTGAAGAATTCCTTCGCCTTGTCGAACCAGCCCTTGTCGGTCGGGCTGTGCTTCTCGCCGCCCTTCTTGAGGGACTCGTCGAGTTCCTTGAGCACCTTGCGCTGGTGCTCCGTGAGCTTCACCGGGGTCTCGACGCGCACGTGGCAGTACAGGTCGCCCGGGTAGCTCGAGTTCACGCCCTTGATGCCCTTGCCGCGCAGGCGGAACTGCTTGCCGCTTTGCGTGCCTTCGGGAATGTCGATGGCCGCCGCGCCCTTGAGCGTGGGCACGTTGATCTCGCCGCCCAGTGCTGCCGTGGTCATGCTCACGGGCACCACGCAGTGCAGGTTGTCGCCGTCGCGCTCGAAGATCTCGTGCTTCTTGAGCCGGATCTCGATGTACAGGTCGCCCGGCGGGCCGCCGTTGACGCCGGGCTCGCCGCTGCCGGTGACGCGCATGCGCTGGCCGTCGTCGATGCCGGCGCGGATCTTCACCTCGAGCGTCTTGTTGCGCTTGATCTTGCCGTGGCCGTGGCACGCGGTGCAGGGCTCGGGAATGATCTTGCCGCTGCCGTGGCAGGTCGGGCAGGTCTGCTGCACGCTGAAGAAGCCCTGGCGCATCTGCACCGCGCCCGCGCCGTGGCAGGTGGTGCAGGTGATGGGCTTGGTGCCGGGCTTCGCGCCCGAGCCGTGGCAGGTGTCGCACTCGTCCCACGAGGGAATGCGGATCTCCGTGGTCTTGCCTTCGGCGGCTTCCTCGAGCGTGAGCTCCATGGCGAAGATCTGGTCGGCGCCGCGGAACACCTGGCGTCCGCTGCTCGTGCGGCCGCGCCCGCCGCCGCCGAACACGTCGCCGAAGATGTCGCCGAACGCTTCAGCGAAACCGCCGAAGCCTTCCGCGCCCGGGCCACCGCGCATGTTGGGATCGACGCCGGCATGGCCGTACTGGTCGTAGGCCGCGCGCTTCTGTCCGTCGGACAGCATTTCGTAGGCTTCCTTCACCTCCTTGAACTTGGCCTCGGCGTCCTTGCTGGTGTCGCCGTGGTTGCGGTCGGGATGGTGCTTCATCGCGAGCTTGCGATAAGCCTTCTTGATTTCTTCCTCGCTCGCGTTCTTGGGGACGCCGAGGGTTTCGTAATAGTCGCGTTTGGTGGCCATGGCAGGTCGATCGGAAGATCAGCAGTAACTCGGTAACTTTGAAGCGAGAAAGGCTGGAGCACCCCTGCGGGTGTTCCAGCCTTGCAGAAGGTGCTGAGGATCAGCCCTTCTTGACTTCCTTGACTTCGGCGTCGACCACGTTGTCGTCGGCCTGCGCATGCGCGCTGGCTTCCGCGCCGGCGGGGCCCGATGCGGCTGAGGCGCCGGCGGCGGCCTGCGATTCGGCATACATCTTCTCGCCGAGCTTCTGGCTCGCGGTCATCAGCGTGTTGGTCTTTTCCTCGATCGCGGCCTTGTCTTCACCCTTGAGGGCTTCTTCGACGTCCTTGATCGCGGCTTCGATCGCATCCTTCTCGGCGGCTTCCAGGCTCGCGCCGTGCTCGCCCAGCGACTTCTTCACGCTGTGCACCATGGCTTCGCCCTGGTTGCGGGCCTGCACGATCTCGAGCTTCTTCTTGTCGTCTTCTGCGTTGAGCTCGGCGTCCTTCACCATCTTCTGGATCTCGTCTTCCGACAGGCCCGAGTTCGCCTTGATGGTGATCTTGTTTTCCTTGCCCGTGCCCTTGTCCTTCGCGCCGACGTGCAGGATGCCGTTGGCGTCGATGTCGAAGCTCACTTCGATCTGCGGCGTGCCGCGCGCTGCCGGCGGAATGCCTTCGAGGTTGAACTCGCCCAGCGCCTTGTTGCCCGCCGCGATGTCGCGTTCGCCCTGGAACACCTTGATCGTCACGGCCGGCTGGTTGTCCTCGGCGGTCGAGAAGGTCTGCGCGAACTTCGTCGGGATCGTGGTGTTCTTCGTGATCATCTTGGTCATCACGCCGCCCATCGTCTCGATGCCCAGCGACAGCGGGGTCACGTCGAGCAGCAGCACGTCCTTGCGGTCACCCGAGAGCACCTGGCCCTGGATGGCGGCGCCCACGGCCACGGCTTCGTCGGGGTTCACGTCCTTGCGCGGTTCCTTGCCGAAGAAGGCCTTCACCTTTTCCTGCACCTTGGGCATGCGGGTCATGCCGCCGACCAGGATCACGTCGTTGATGTCGTTCACGCTGATGCCGGCGTCCTTGATGGCCAGGCGGCAAGGTGCGATGGTGCGCTCGACCAGCTCGTCGACCAGGCTTTCCAGCTTGGCGCGGGTGAGCTTGATGTTCAGGTGCTTCGGACCGGTGGCATCGGCCGTGATGTAGGGCAGGTTGATGTCGGTCTGCGCGCTGTTCGACAGTTCGATCTTGGCCTTTTCAGCGGCTTCCTTCAGGCGCTGCAGGGCCAGCACGTCCTTGCTCAGGTCGACGCCTTGTTCCTTCTTGAACTCGGCAATGATGTAGTCGATGATGCGCTGGTCGAAGTCTTCGCCGCCCAGGAAGGTGTCGCCGTTGGTCGACAGCACTTCGAACTGCTTCTCGCCGTCGACGTCGGCGATCTCGATGATCGACACGTCGAAGGTACCGCCGCCCAGGTCATACACGGCGATCTTGCGGTCGGCCTTGTCCTGCTTGTCCAGGCCGAAGGCCAGGGCAGCAGCGGTGGGTTCGTTGATGATGCGCTTGACGTCCAGGCCCGCGATGCGGCCGGCGTCCTTGGTGGCCTGGCGCTGTGCGTCGTTGAAGTAGGCCGGCACCGTGATCACGGCTTCGGTCACGGTTTCGCGAGGTAGTCTTCGGCGGTCTTCTTCATCTTGCGCAGGATGTCGGCGCTGACCTGTTGCGGGGCCATCTTCTTGCCGCGCACTTCCACCCATGCGTCGCCGTTGTCGGCCTTGGCGATGGTGTAGGGCATCAGGTCGATGTCCTTCTGGACTTCCTTTTCCTCGAACTTGCGGCCGATCAGGCGCTTGATCGCGTACAGCGTGTTCTTGGGGTTGGTGACGGCCTGGCGCTTGGCCGAGGCACCGACCAGCACTTCACCGTCTTCCTGGTACGCGACGATCGACGGCGTGGTGCGCGCACCTTCCGAGTTCTCGATCACACGCGTGGTGTTGCCTTCCATGATCGACACGCACGAGTTGGTGGTGCCGAGGTCGATGCCGATGATCTTTGCCATGTTCTTTACTCCTGAAAGCCTGAAAAATATGTTGTTATGAACTTGTGGATAACCCGTCGCGATTCAAGGTATGAAGCGTGGATTTCCTGTGGGAATCTTGTGTGCCGATGCGTGCCGCGGGTGGCTTACTTCGGCGCGCTGACCGTGACCAGCGCTGGGCGCAGCACGCGCTCGTTGATGGTGTAGCCCTTCTGCAGCACGCTCACCACGGTGTTCGGTTCCTGGTCGGCGGGCACCACCGAGATGGCCTGGTGCTGGTGCGGGTCGAACTTGGCGCCGGGGGCCGGGGCCACTTCGATCACCTTGTTGCGCTCGAGCGCGCTCTTGAGCTGGCGCAGCGTGGCTTCGGCGCCTTCGCGGATCTGCTCCGGCGTGGCGTCCTTGATGGCCAGGCCGGCTTCGAGGCTGTCGGTCACCGGCAGCAGGCTTTCGGCGAATGCCTCGACGGCGAACTTGCGGGCCTTGGTGATCTCGTCGTCGGCGCGGCGGCGGGCGTTCTGCACGTCGGCCTGGGCGCGCAGGTACTGGTCGGCCAGTTCGGCGTTCCTGGTCTGCAGGGCAGCGAGCTCGCCTTGCGCCACGGCCAGGGCGTCGAGCGCCTCGGCTTCATTGGCGGCTTGCGCGGCCTCCAGTTCTTCGGGGCTTGGCTCGCCTTGCAGCATTTGGGAATTCTGTGCGGATTGTTGCGGGTCAGACATTTTTCAAAGAACCGGCTGGAACCGGTAAACAAACGATAGTCGGGCAGGTGGGGCTGCCCAGGACCATTTCAAGCGAAAAAATGCGGCAAAAAGGGCCGCTCAGGCATGAAAAAGGCCCGAAACCGGGCCTTGGAGCCTGTGTGCCGAACGCTCAGTGCGCGTCGAGCAGCTCGACGTCGAACTTCAGCGTGGCGTTCGGGGGGATCACGCCGCCGGCGCCGCGGGCGCCATAGCCCAGCGATGCGGGGATGATCAGCGTGCGCTTGCCGCCGATCTTCATGCCGGCCACGCCTTCGTCCCAGCCCTTGATGACCTGGCCGGCGCCCAGCGAGAACGCGAACGGGTCGTTGCGGTCGCGGCTGGAGTCGAACTTGGCGCCTTGCACGCCGTCGTTGTAGAGCCAGCCGGTGTAGTGCACGTGCACGTGCTGGCCGGCCTTGGCTTCAGAGCCGGTGCCGACTTCGGTGTCTTCGTATTGCAGGCCGGAGGGGGTGGTAGGCATGGGAAACGCTCCTTGCGTCGATGTGAGAAGAATGGATCGAAGGCGCGGAGTTTACCGAGGCCGGGCGCACCGGCCTTGTCGTCGATCAGCCGTGGTGGCTGTCGTCGGCCGGCGGTGCGGCTGTGGGAACAGGCGCCGCCGCCGGGGCGGGCGCCGTTGTAGCGGGCGTCGCCGCCGGGGTTGCGGGCGATGCGGGCGAGGTCGCCGGCGCGGCGACGGGCGCTGCGGCCACCGGCGCCGCCGCCTTCCTGGCCTGCCCCAGCTGCCACTTGCCGGCGAAGGCCTGCAGGTCGGACAGCCGCTTGAGCAGGTCCTGCCCGCTGAGCGTGAGGCTGTAGCCGTCGCTGCCGTGGCCGACGATGCCGGCCTCGCGCAGTTCCTTGATGCGGGTGTTGAGCGTGTTGGGAGTGATGCCGCCCACGCTGTCCTGCAGGAGCCGGAAGGTCTGGGCATGGCCGTCGCGCAGGGCCCAGAGCACGCGCAGTGCATAACGGGCTTCGAGCAGGGCGAGCAGCTGGCTGACGGCTGCGTTTTCCTTGGTACTCATCGACTTCATCTCCTCGAAGCTGGGCGAGCCATCGACCTGTGGGGCAGGGGCGATGCACGCTTTCTTTTGTGTGTGGTTATGAACCGTTTCGTTGGCCGACGACTATAGCGCAAAGGAATGTGATGCTACTAGTTTTATAGCTGTGCAGGCATGCAGCATGCGGGTTGTGAGACAAAGGCTCACAAATTGGAATAATTGGCCATGCTTCGCCCAGCCGGATCGCGCGGGTCGGCGACCACTCGGGGTTGAAGGCCAGCGCGGGTGCCGGGAACAGCATGACCACCGTCGAGCCCAGCAAGAAACGGCCCATCTCGTCGCCCTTGCGGATGTCGATCTGCTGGTCGTTGTAGCTCCACTCGCGCAGTTCGCCCACGCGCGGCGGGTTGACCACGCCGTGCCACACCGTGGCCATGCTGCCCACGATGGTGGCGCCCACCAGCACCAGCACGAAGGGCCCGTGCGGCGACTCGAACACGCACACCACGCGCTCGTTGCGCGCGAACAGCCCGGGCACGCCGCGCGCCGTGGTCGGGTTCACCGAGAACAGGTCGCCCGGCACGTGGATCATGCGCACCAGCCGCCCGTCGCAGGGCATGTGGATGCGGTGGTAGTCCTTCGGGCTCAGGTACAGCGTGGCGAAGCTGCCGTGCGCGAACTTGGCGGCCAGCGCGGCGTCGCCGCCGACCAGCGCGGTGGTGCTGTAGTTGTGGCCCTTGGCCTGGAAGATCTGGTCGCCCTGGATGGCGCCGAACTGGCTGATCGCGCCGTCCACCGGACACACCAGGTCGGCCGGCGCGAGCGGCCGCATGCCGGGCTTGAGCGCGCGCGTGAAGAACTGGTTGAAGCTCTTGTAGTGCGCGATGTCCGACTCCAGCGCCTCGCCCATGTCCACGCCGTACTTGGCCACGAAGCGCCGGATGATCCACGTCGTGACGGCCCCGCGTTCCTTGCCCGCGACCCAGCCGGCGAAATTGGTCAGGGCCTGCTTGGGGAACAGGTATTGGGGCAGTACAGCGGAGCGGTCGGACACGTGGTGGGGGCCTGGAATGCGGATCGGAGGGGCATTCTATAAAGGGCTTCCCGAGGGAGGCCTAGGAAGCTTCCCTCGGTTTTGCCGGCCCATGCGCGGGCTCGCGGCCCTTCGTGCTACTTCAGGCTAGTCGGCCTTGATGCCCGCCGCCTTGATCACCTGCGCCCACTTCTCGACTTCGGCCTTCTGGAAGGCCGCGATCTGCGTGGTGCTCAGGTCGGCCGGCTCCATGCCGAAGCCCTTGAGCTTGTCCTGCATCTCGGGCGTGGCCAGGATCTTGCGGATCTCGGTGTGCAGGCGGTCGACCACCGGCGCCGGCGTGGCGGCCGGCACGAAGATCGCCTGCCACGACACCACCTCGAAGTCCTTCAGGCCCGGCAGTCCCGACTCGGCCACCGTCGGCACATCGGGCATCGAGGCCAGCCGCTTGGCCGACGTGACCGCAATGGCGCGCAGCTTGCCGCTCTGGATGTGCGGGCCGGCCACCACCGTGGTGTCGAACATCATGTCGACCTGCCCGCCAATCGCGTCCTGGATCGCCGGGCCGCTGCCCTTGTACGGAATGTGCGTGAACTTCACGCCCGACTTGTAGGCCATCAGCTCCAGCGCCAGGTGCTGCGAGGTGCCCGTGCCCGCCGAGGCCGACGACAGCCCGCCCGACTTGGCCTTGCTCGCCTCGAGGATGTCCTTGAGCGTCTTGTAGGGGCTGTTCTGGCTCACCACCAGCACCACGGGGTTGGTGCCGATCAGCGTCACCGGCGCGAACGACTTGATCGGGTCGTAGCCGATCTTCGGATACAGGCTCACGTTGATCGCGTGCGAGCTGATGGTGCCGCCCACCAGCGTGAAGCCGTCGGGCGCCGCGCGCGCGCCGACCTCCGAGCCCACGCTGCCGCCGGCGCCGCCCTTGTTGTCGATGATCACGCTCGTGCCCAGCACCGGCCCGAGCTTCTGCCCGATCAGCCGGCCCAGCACGTCGGTCGTGCCGCCCGCGGGAAAGGGCACGAGGTAGGTGATGGCCTTGCCCGTGGGCCAGGTGTTGCTGCTCTGCGCGAAGGCAGGCAGGCCCACGGCGGCCACCGACGAGGCGATGGCGGTCTTGATCAATGTGCGGCGTTGCATGGCGATGTCTCCTTGTTGTTGATGAGTGCCCCTCAGGGCAGGTCGACGATCTCGACCCAGTTCGGGTTGCGGCCCACGTCCAGGTGCTGCGGCGCGCCCAGCGCACCGGTCTGGCCGTCGATCGCGTAGAGCGAGATGCCGTTCGACGCCTGGCCCGCCGCAATGAGAAAGCGGCCTGTCGAATCGATGGCGAAGCCGCGCGGCTCTTTCTCCGTCGGCGTGTGCTCCAGCGGTTGCAGCCGGCCCGTGGCCGCGTCGACCCGGAAGGTCGACAGCGTGCTCGAGTTGCGTTCCGACGCGAACAGGAAGCGCCCGTCCGGCGTCAGGTGCAGGTCGGCCGCCCAGGGTTTGCCGGTGAAGCCGGCGGGCAAGGTCGTGGTGCTCTGCTCGAGCTTGAGCGTGCCGCGCGCCGCGTCCCATGCGAACACATGCAGCGCCGCGTCGAGTTCGTCGAGCAGGTACACGTGCTGCTGCTTGGCGTCCCACACGAAGTGGCGTGGGCCCGATTGCGTCGACGCCTTCGTGAGCGGCGGGTCGTTGGGCGACAGCAGGCCCTTGTCGACGTCGAAGCGCCAGCTCGAGATGTTGTCGCCGCCCAGGCTGGTGGCGAGCACGAAGCGGTTGGCGGCATCGGCATGGATCGCGTGCGCGTTCGGCCCGGTCTGCACCAGCTGCTGGATCGCGCCGACCGTGCCGTCCTTCGCGATGGCGTTGACCGAGATCTTGCCGCCCTGGTAGGACGCCGCGAACAGCCAGCGCCCGGTGGCGTCGAGGTCGATGTTGGCCATGCTGTCGGCCAGCGGCGCCTCGCCGAGCTTCCTCAGCTGGCCCGTGGCCGCGTCGATCGACAGCGTTGCGACGCGAAACGGCTGCGAACGCAGCGCCGCGTACAGCAGCCGCTTGTCCTTGCTCACCACCATCGGCATCACCATGCCGCCGACGTTGAGCGTTTGCACCGGCGCCAGCGCGCCCTTCGCGCGGTCGAGCGACAGCACCGAGATCTCCTGGCTGTCCGCGTTCGACACATACACCCAGGTGGCGGCGCCGGCGTGAGCCGCGCCCAGCAGCAATGCCGAGGCCAGGGCCCGGCACAGGATCGTCTTCATGGCGGCGCCGCTCAGGGCTTGATGTCCAGCTTGGTGATCAGCGCCTTGAAGTACGCGTTGTCCTTGGCCAGCGTTTCCTTGAAGGCGGCGCCGTCGGTGTAGACGTAGCCCAGGTTCTGCTTGTCCATCACTTCGCGCAGCAGCGGTTCCTTGGCGGTCTTGGCGGCAATGTCGCGCAGCTTGGCCATCACTTCGGGCGGCGTATTCCTGGGCGCGCCGAGGCCGCGCCAGGTGCCGATCGAGATGTCGATGCCGCGCTCCTTGGCGGTCGGCACCTTGTCGAAGGCGGCAAGGCGCTTGTCGGCCATCACCATCAGCATCTTGAGCTTGCCGGCCTGCACGTAGGTCGACACCTCGGCCGGGCTCACGGCCACCGCGTCGACGTGGCCGCCCAGCAGCGCCAGCACGGCCGGGCCCGCGCCCTGGAACGGGATGTGGTTGAACTTGGTGCCGGTCTTGTCTTCGAGCGCCGAGGCCGCCAGGTGCCAGATCGAGCCCGTGCCCGAATTGCCCACGCCCATCTCGCCCGGCTTCTTCTTGGCCGCGGCCAGGAATTCTTCGATCGTGTTGTAGGGCGAGTCGGCCTTCACCGTGATGGCGGCCGGGTCGGCGTTGAGCTGGGCGATCGGCTGGAAGTCGTCGTAGTTGAACTTGGCCAGGCCCAGGTGCGGCAGCGTGAGCAGCTCGACCGTGAGCACCGCGAGCTTGTAGCCGTCGGGCCGCGAGTGGATCACCTCGTTCCAGCCGATGGCGCCGCCCGCGCCGGGGCGGTTCACGATCACCATGCTCTCGGACATGTGCTTGCGGCTCGCGTCGGCAAAGGCGCGGGCCAGCGCGTCGGTGCCGCCGCCGGGCTGGTAGGGCACGATCAGCTCGACCGTGTGGTTCGGGTAGTCGTTGCCGGCGGCTTGCGCGGCGGGTGCCGCAATGCCGAATGCGGCGCAGGCCGCGCCCGAGAGCAGCGCGAGCTTGCGCAGGAATTTCGTCGTCATCTGTCTTGTCTCCGTTGTAGATATTGGTCTTGAAAAAACAAGGGCGCGGTCAAGGCATGTACTGCCCCCCGTTCACCTCGATCACCTGCCCCGTGACATAGCCCGAGAGCTGTTCCGAGGCCAGATACAGGAAGGCGCCCACGCATTCCTCGGGCTCGCCGATGCGGCCCATGGGAATGCTGGCGCGGAAGTTCTCAAGCATCGCGGGCGTCGAGAAGCGGTCTTGAAACGGCGTCTGGATCACGCCCGGCGCCACCGCGTTCACGCGGATGCGGTCGCCCACCAGCTCCTTGGCGAGCCCGTGTGTCGCCGTGCTCACGAAGCCCTTGGAGCCCGCGTACAGGTACGCGGCAGGGCCGCCGCCCGTGCGCGCCGCCACCGAGGTCACGTTGATGATGTTGCCGCCGCCTTGCGTGCGCATCAGCGGCACCACCTCGCGGCAGAAGGCCAGCACCGAGCGCGCGTTGATGTGCATCACCTCGTCGAACAGCGCGTCGTCGAACTCGGCGATGGGCACGCGCTTGACCAGGCTGCCCGCGTTGTTCACCAGCACGTCGATGCGGCCGAACTCGCCCATGGTCTGCTTCACGCAGTCGCGAATGGCGGCCGTGTCGCGCACGTCGGCCTGGACGGCCACCGCCGCGCCGCCGGCCGCGCGAATGGTCTCGACCACGTCATGCGCCGCGGCCGCCGAGCTGTTGTAGTGCACCGCCACGCGCATGCCGCGCGCCGCGAACGCAATGGCCACCGCCGCGCCGATGCCGGTGCTGGCGCCGGTGACGAGCGCGGTCTTGTCCTTGAGGTCTTCCATGGGTCTTGCTCCGGGTGAGGGTTGTTCAGGTGACCGGCGCCGGGTTGAACAGCACCAGCGCGTTG
>NZ_MOWM01000046.1 GCF_016082275.1 Variovorax sp. E3 | reverse complement strand
CGCGTCGTAGCTGCCCCACTTGGCATCGATGGCCTTGGCCAGCGCGCCGCTGGGAGCGCCGCCGCCTTGCGGCTTCATGCAGTTCCAGAAGAAGGTGTGGTTCCAGATCTGGGCGGCGTTGTTGTAGATGCCGCCGCTGGACTTCTTGACGATCTCTTCGAGCGTCATCGCTTCGAACTCGGTACCTTTTTGCAGGTTGTTGAGGTTCACGACATACGCGTTGTGGTGCTTGCCGTAGTGGTATTCGAGCGTTTCCTTCGAATACTCGGGCGCCAGCGCGTCGAGGGCGTACGGCAGGGGTGGGAGCACATGTTCCATGGTTTTTTCTCGTGGGTCTGGTTGTGGGAATTGAAGATTCTAGGAAGTAATTATTGAGGTCGCGTCGGACGCGTTCCCGTCACGTCGCCCGGCGTGACGGTCAAGCCGACTTCGCCGTCGGCCAGCCGTGCCACGACGGCGTCACCCGGCGCCAGTTGCCTGGCACTGACGACCGCACGGCCGTTGGCGTCCGTGAGCCATGCATAGCCGCGCTGCAAGACCAATGCCGGATCGAGCAGCCGCAGGCGCAGGGCCATGCGCTCCAGGCGATCGTGCCGCTGCGCCACCGCGCGCTCGAGCTTCAATGGAAAGTCGGCCGCCATGGATCGCGGCGCCTGCGCCAGGCGCTCGCGCTTCGATCGCATCGCGTACTGCAGGCGCTGCGCATGGTGCGCCAGCCGAAGTTGCTGACGCGCGACGAGGTTCGACGGACGGCCGAGCCGGCCCGCCGCCTGATCGAGCCGCTGCCCGAGGACGTCGAGACGGCCACCCAGCGCGTCATCGAGCCGCTCTTCGAGCAGGTCGAGCGCGCCGAGCCACAGGTCGCGCGGTGCGCTGACGAGCTCCGCCGCCGCGGTGGGCGTGGGCGCGCGCAGATCGGCGCAGAAATCGGCGATCGTGAAGTCGGTTTCGTGCCCCACGCCGCTGATCAGCGGCACCGGGCTCTGCACGATCGTGCGCGCCAGGGTCTCGTCGTTGAACGCCCAGAGGTCTTCGATCGAGCCGCCTCCCCGCACCAGCAGGATCACGTCGACAGCGGGCTCCATTGCATAAAGGGACTGCAGCGCACGGACCAGCTCGCCCGGTGCATTCGCCCCCTGCACCGCCGCGGGTGCGAGCACCACCGGAATGTGCGGCACGCGCCGCCGCAGCGCGGTGACGACGTCGTGCAACGCCGCAGCGCCCAGCGACGTGACGAGCCCGACCGCGCGCGGCATGGTCGGCAGGGCACGCTTGCGGGCCGGGTCGAACAGCCCTTCGGCTTCGAGCCGCGCCTTGCGCTGCATGAACTGCTCGAACAAGGCGCCCTGCCCCGCACGCCGCAAGCTCTCCACCACCAGTTGCAGATCACCACGCGGCTCGTACACCGCGAGGCGACCGCGCACCTCGACCTGGTCGCCGTCGCGCGGCGAAAAGTCGAGCAGGCCGGCGGCGCGGCGGAACATCGCGCAGCGCAGTTGTCCCGACTCGTCCTTGAGGGCGAAGTAACAATGTCCACTTGACGCGCGCGAAAAACCGGAGATTTCCCCGCGCACGGTGACCGGGTTGAAACGCGCGTCGAGCGCATCCGCAACCGCATGGCACAAGGCCCCGACAGCCCAGACGCGCGGACCCGGCGCGGAATTCGCATCACGCAAGCTCACGAAAAGCACGCACGGCCGAAGGCCACTCTTCCACAACAGGCGCCGTGCGCCCCGTTGTCAGCCCCCAAGGCGGGACAGGCGCACGGTTTCTCGTGCAAGCCATTGATTTTATTGAAAAAAGTGCTGCTCAAAATTCAGTCGTTCTAGCGAAAAGCCCATCCCATGCGGGTTAGGACGCGTTGCGCAGCAGGTTAATCACAAAGTTATCCACAGAATCTGTGCGTCCTTGCCGACACAAAAACAAGGCGCGTGCCGATGGTGGGCTCAGTGGATAATCGCCGCGCATTTGCAGTCTACGGGCCGGAGGATTTTCTTGTTTTCCATCATAGTTGCCGCGGGTTGGCCAATCTGGCCATTGCTCGCTTGTTCGGTCATTGCGCTCGCGCTGGTTATAGAACGTTTCACGAGTCTGAAGACCGTGAGGGTACTGCCGCCGAAGCTGCTCGACGAAACCATCACCGTGTCGCACGGGTCCATTCCCGGCCCCGACATCGTGACCAAACTCGAACGCAACTCGATGCTCGGCCAGGTGCTGGCCGCCGGCCTGCGCGCGCTGAACGCCAATCCGCGCTGCACCGAAGACGACCTGCGCGCCGCCATGGAGGCTTCGGGCCGCACCGTGGCGCACAAGCTGGAGCGCTACCTGCCGGCCCTGGCCACCATCGCCTCCGCCGCCCCGCTGCTGGGCCTGCTGGGCACGGTGATCGGCATGATCGAGATCTTCGGCTCTCAGTCGCCCGGCAGCGGCGCTGTCGGCTCGGGCAACCCCGCGCAGCTGGCGCACGGCATTTCGATCGCGCTGTACAACACGGCCTTCGGCCTGATCGTGGCGATTCCGACGCTGATTTTCTGGCGCTACTTCCGCAGCCGCGTCGACGAATACCTGCTGAACCTCGAACTCTCGGGCGAACGTTTTGCCCGCCACCTGAACGCCCTGCGCAAATGACCCGCGCCCGCATGCAGTTCCGCCACGGCGCGCGCGACGAGCCGGAGATCAACCTGATCCCGTTCATCGACGTGCTGCTGGTGATCCTGATCTTCCTGATGCTGTCGACCACCTACAGCAAGTTCACCGAGATGCAGCTGCGCCTGCCCACGGCGGACGTCGACGCGCAGCGCGACTATCCGAAGGAAGTGATCGTGGCGGTATCGGCAGACGGCCGCTACTCGATCAACAAGACGCCCGTGGCCGACCGCAACGTGGAAGCCGTGACCGCCGCGCTCGCCGCCGCGGCCACCGGCGGCAAGGACAGCGTGGTGATCATCAGCGCCGACGCCACCAGCCCGCACCAGGCCGTGATCACGGTGATGGAAGCCGCGCGCCGCGCCGGCCTGATGCAGATCACCTTCGCAGCCCAGTCGACGGCGCAAGCCGGGCACTGAGTGCCCTCTTCCGAAGGCCGCAGCAGCACAGGGGCGCCGCCGGGCTCGCGGCTGCGGGATGCGTGGCTGCGTCGCGGCCCGCTGGCCTGCCTGCTGTGGCCACTGTCGCTGCTCTATGCCGCGCTCTTCGCCGTGCGGGGCTGGCTCTATCGCCTGGGTTGGCTTCGGTCCGAGCGCGTGCCCGTCCCGGTGATCGTGGTCGGCAACGTGATTGCGGGCGGGGCCGGCAAGACGCCGGTGGTGATGGCCGTGGTGCAGCATCTGCGCGCGCGCGGCATCCAGGTGGGCGTGGTGTCGCGCGGCTATGGCCGCCGCACCGACGACTGCCGCGAAGTGCTCGCCGACAGCGATCCCCGCGAAGTCGGCGACGAGCCCGCGCTGATCCACCACGCCACGAAAGCGCCGGTGTTCGTCGCGCGCAAACGCATCGAGGCGGCGCGCGCCCTGCTCGCCCGTCACCCCGCCACCCAGGTCGTCGTCAGCGACGACGGCCTGCAGCACCTGGCGCTGGGCCGCGACATCGAGATCTGCGTGTTCGACGACCGGGGCATCGGCAACGGCTGGCGACTGCCCGCGGGCCCCTTGCGCGAGGCTTGGCCACGCCATTGCGACCTCGTGCTGCACAGCGGAGAAAAACCCGCGTTCGCCGGCGGCTACACCGCCCGGCGACGGCTCGCGGATTACGCCCTGGCGAGCGACGGCCAACGCGTGCCGCTGGCAACCCTGGCAGGCAAGCCGCTGACCGCGCTCGCAGCCATCGCCCGGCCCGAAGCCTTCTTCGACATGTTGCGCGCCCGCGACCTCACGCTCGCCGAAACCATCGCCCTGCCCGACCACCACGACTTCGACGCCTGGCAGCGCCCGACCGACGACCGCCCGCTCATCTGCACCGAGAAAGACGCGGTCAAGCTGTGGCGCAAGGCCCCCGACGCACTGGCCGTGCCGCTGCACTTCGCGCCCTCGCCTGAATTCCTCACCGCGCTCGACGCAAAGTTATCATCGCTCGATGGATACCAAGCTGCTTGAACTGCTCGTCTGCCCCGTCACCAAGGGGCCGCTGACCTGGAACCCCGAGAAGCAGGAGCTCTGTTCGCGCAGCGCGCGCCTGGCCTACCCGGTGCGCGACGGCATTCCAGTGCTGCTCGAGAACGAAGCACGCACCCTTTCCGACGAAGAGCTGGGGCTGTGAGCTTCACGGTCCTGGTGCCGGCGCGCCTGGCGTCGACGCGGCTTCCCAACAAACCCCTGGCCGATATCGCCGGCGTGCCGATGGTGGTGCGCGTGGCCCGACGCGCCAGTGAATCCGGCGCGGCGCGCGTGGTGGTGGCGGGCGACGACGCCTCCATCATCGACGCCTGCAAGGCGCATGGCGTCGAGGCGATCCTCACGCGCCAGGACCACCCCAGCGGCACCGACCGGCTGGCCGAAGCCTGCGAGCAACTGGGCCTGGACGGCGACGACATCGTCGTCAACGTGCAGGGCGACGAGCCGCTGATCGACCCCGCGCTGATCGACGCCGTGGCCTCGGCGCTGGCCGTGCATGCGGAAGCCGCAATGAGCACCGCCGCCCACGAGATCGATTCGCTCGCCGACTTCATGAACCCGAACGTGGTGAAGGCCGTGCTCGACGCACAGGGCAACGCCATGTACTTCAGCCGCGCCCCCATTCCGTGGTGGCGCGACGGCTCCGCCAACGGCGCGGCGCCGACCGTGCTGCCCACGCCGGCACCCCTGCGCCACATCGGCATCTACGGCTATCGCGCGGGCTTCGTGCGCCAGTTTCCGACGCTGCCGCCCTCGCCGGTCGAGGCGACCGAAGCGCTCGAGCAGTTGCGCGCGCTGTGGCACGGGCATCGCATCGCCGTGCACGTGAGCCATGTCGCGCCCGGACCGGGCATCGACACGCCCGAAGACCTGGCGCGCGTGCGCGCGGTCTTCGCGGCCGGCCCCGCCGCCTGAGGCCTTGCCGCGCCTGTCGGGACAGCGACAAATCGCCGATGGCACGCGTGATATCCTCGAAGCAACTCCGCCCTGCCCAGCCCCCAAGCCGACGCGTGGCGCGACACAAAATCTAAGAACCGTCCGAGGACACCATGAGACTAATTTTGCTGGGCGCGCCCGGGGCGGGCAAAGGCACGCAAGCGGCCTTCATCTGCCAGAAGTACAGCATCCCCCAAATCTCGACCGGCGACATGCTGCGCGCCGCCGTCAAGGCCGGCACGCCGCTGGGGCTGCAAGCCAAGGCCGTCATGGATGCGGGCGCACTGGTCAGCGACGACCTGATCATCAATCTCGTGAAGGAACGGATCGCCCAGGCCGACTGCGCCAGCGGCTTCCTGTTCGACGGTTTCCCCCGCACCATTCCGCAAGCCGACGCCATGAAGGCGGCGGGCGTCAAGCTCGACTACGTGCTCGAGATCGATGTGCCCTTCGGCGACATCATCGAGCGCATGAGCGGCCGCCGCTCGCACCCGGCATCGGGCCGCACCTACCACGTCAAGTTCAATCCGCCCAAGGTGGAAGGCAAGGACGATGTCACGGGCGAAGAGCTGATCCAGCGCGAGGACGACAAGGAAGAAACCGTGCGCAAGCGGCTCGAGGTGTACAGCCAGCAGACGCGCCCGCTGGTCGACTACTACTCGGCCTGGGCCCAGACCGACCCGGCCGCCGCGCCGAAGTACCGCGCCATCAAGGGCGTGGGCACGGTCGACGAAATCACGCAACGTGCACTGACTGCGCTGAACAGCTGATGGCCCGGCCGCCCTTTCGCGGGGCGGCCTTGATTCACCCGAGCAGTTCGAGCATCAGCGCGATGCGCGCCTTCACGGGCGTCAGCGCGCCTGCATCTCGCAGCTGGTCGCCGGTCTTCGGCAGGATGCGACCGTTCATGCAACGCGTCGCACGAACCACCGACACACCCGCATCCCGGGCCTTGAGCGCCGCCGCCTCCAGGGCGTGATGCAGCGTGCCGTTGCCGGTTGCCGCCAACACCAGTCCACGCACCGGTTCGGCGCCGCCGGGTTGCAGGAGTGCCTCGACGACCGCACCGCTCGCGCCGGCGTGGCTCATGACGATCTCGACCCGAGGCCACTGAACAGCTCCCGCCCCCAAGACCTTCGACGCAGGCACCGCAGCCCCCTCGGGCCACGCCCTGACGCGCCGCACTTCGCCCTCTTCCACATAGCCCACCGGACCCGCATCGCCTGACGCGAATGCATCGAGCCGGTAGGTGTGCACCTTCTGCACATCGACGCCGCTGTGGACCGCGCCGGCACAAACCACCGTCACTCCCTTTGCACCCACCGTCGCGGCCACGCTGATGGCGTCGCGCACGTTCTGCGGTCCGTCAGGGGACAACGCCGTCGCCGGGCGCATGGCGCAGGTCAGGACCACGGGCTTCGAGGGAGCCAGCACCGAGTGCAGGAAGAACGCCGTCTCCTCCAGCGTGTCGGTGCCGTGCGTGATCACCACGCCCGCCACATCGGGCTCGGCCAGCCAATGGGCACAACGCCGTGCGAGCTTTTGCCACGTGTCGAGCGACATGTCCTTGCTGTCGAGCTGCGCCACCTGCTCCGCCAGCAGCGCCACGCCCTCAGGCGCCGTGATGCCGCCCAGCAGGTCGGCCACGCCCACCTGCCCCGCCGTGTAGCCGATGTTGTCGCCGCTGCTGGCGGCCTTGCCGGCAATGGTGCCGCCGGTGCCCAGCACGACCACGCGGCGCAACTCAGGCGAAGGGGAATTGGCCATGACTTGTCAACTTTTAAAAACTGGTTAAAAATACAGGTACTGGATATCTAGCCAGTGCCGCAAGGAACCACATATGCAGTTCGCAGTGAAGCTTACAGCCCGCCAGCAGCAGATCCTGGACTTGATCCAGAGCGCCATCGCACGCACCGGCGCTCCGCCCACGCGCGCCGAAATCGCCAATGAGCTGGGCTTCAAGTCGGCCAACGCCGCCGAGGAGCATCTGCAGGCGCTGGCCCGCAAGGGCGTCATCGAGCTCGTCAGCGGCACTTCGCGCGGCATTCGCCTCAAGGGCGACGCCCTGCGCTCGCTCAACGAAACGCGCCACCGCGAAGGCGGCCAGTTTTCGCTCTCGCTGCCCGGCATGGCGCAACTCGCGTTGCCGCTCATCGGCCGCGTCGCGGCGGGCTCGCCCATCCTGGCCCAGGAGCACGTCGACCAGACCTATTACGTCGAAAACACGCTGTTCCAGCGCCAGCCCGACTACCTGCTCAAGGTGCGCGGCATGTCGATGCGCGACGCCGGCATCATGGACGGCGACCTGCTCGCCGTGCAGGCCACCAAGGAGGCGCGCAACGGCCAGATCGTGGTGGCGCGCCTGGGCGACGAAGTCACGGTCAAGCGCCTGAAGCGCAACAAGCTGGTCATCGAGCTGCACGCCGAGAACCCCGACTACCCGACCATCATCGTGCAGCCCGGCGAGCCCTTCGAAATCGAAGGCCTCGCGGTCGGCCTCATCCGCAACACCATGCTGATGTAGCCCTCGGCCGAGTTACCGAAGCACCCCATCCGGCAGCGACAGGTGGCGGGCGTATGGCGAAGAGTCGCCATCACCCTGTCGCAGCGATTCAAGAAATCCTGCCTGTGTTCAACCTCATACTTTTTTGGAGTTCACATGGGAATCGCCCTCCTCGCCATCGCTGATTTCTGGATGCCGCTGCAATCGCTCGCCAGCCGGTTGATACCGGCGCGCCGGTCGCACCGCAGGGACCACCTCGACGCCGCCGAAGCCTCGGCCGGCCTGCGCTACGTGGCCGTGCGCCCCACCTGCATCGCCCGCGCCAATGGCGGTAGCGCCACGCCGGACGCCACCGCGACCGCACCGGCGCGCCCGTTGCGCGTGGTCCGCGTGGTCGACGGCAAGGGCCAGCAGCGCAACAACCGCGTCGTGATCTCGGGCCGCATGGCCGACGTCTGCGCCGAGCTCGACCGCCTGGCCGCCCTCGAAACCGCCGAGACCATGGCCATGGCGCCCCGCTCGACGCGCCTGCACTGAGTCGCAACGCCCCCGGAAGCGGCTTCGGGGGTGGGTATCCAAACGTTCACGGGTACGACATTCCAATGCTGCGAGGCACAATGGCACGCCATGAACATTGTGATCCTCGACGACTACCAGGACGCGGTGCGCAAGCTGCGCTGCGCCGCCAAGCTGGACGCGTACGCGGCCAAGGTCTATACCAACACGGTGAAGGGCATCGGCCAACTGTCGGTTCGCCTCAAGGACGCCGACGTGATCGTGCTGATTCGCGAGCGCACACAGATCTCGCGCCAGCTGATCGAAAAACTGCCCAAGCTCAAGCTGATCTCGCAGACCGGCTGTGTCGCCGGCCACATCGACGTGACCGCATGCACCGAGCGCGGCGTGGCGGTGGCCGAGGGCTCCGGTTCTCCCCAGGCCCCGGCCGAGCTCACCTGGGCGCTCATCATGGCCGCCATGCGCCGGCTGCCGCAGTACATCAGCAACCTCAAGCACGGGGCGTGGCAGCAGTCGGGGCTCAAGTCGGCCTCGATGCCGCCCAACTTCGGGCTCGGTTCGGTGCTCAAGGGCAAGACGCTGTGCATCTGGGGCTATGGCCGCATCGGCCAACTGGTCGCGCGCTACGGGCAGGCCTTCGGGATGCAGGTCGTGATCTGGGGCCGGGAAGCCAGCTGCGCCAAGGCGCGCTCCGACGGCTTCCAGGTGGCGCAGAACCGCCACGAGTTCTTTGCCGCGGCCGACGTGCTGTCGGTGCACCTGCGGCTCAACGAAGAAACCAACGGGCTCATCACGCTCGAAGACCTCTCGCGCATGAAGCCGACGGCGCTGTTCGTCAACACGTCGCGCGCCGAGCTGGTCGAGGCCGATGCACTGCTGGCCGCGCTCAATCGCGGCGTCCCGGTCTCGCCGCCATCGACGTGTTCGAGAGCGAGCCGCCGCTGCAGGGCCATGCGCTGCTGCGCCTGGAGAATTGCATCTGCACGCCGCACATCGGCTACGTCGAGCAGGAAAGCTACGAGAGCTACTTCGGCCAGGCCTTCGACAACGTCGTCAGCTACATCAACGGCAACCCCACGAACATCGTGAATCCCGGCGCGCTGCAGGTCCGTCGGTGAGCCGGCCGGCGCCCAAGGGGGCGCTCTGGGCGCTGCTGGCCGGCAATTTCGTGATCGGCACCGGCGTGATGGTGGTGCCCGGCACGCTCAATGAAATCAGCACGTCGCTCGAGGTCGGCGTGGCAACCGCGGGGCAACTGATCACGGCCGCCGCCGCCGTGATGTGCATTGGCGCGCCGCTGCTGGCCGCCGCCGTCGCGGGGTGGGACCGGCGCCTGCTGCTCGCCCTCACCCTCCTCTGGTACGCAGCGGGCCACGCGCTCTCGGCGCTGATGCCCAGCTTCGGCGCCCTGCTGCCGATGCGCATGCTCACGGTGATCGCGCCCGCCATCTTCACGCCGCAAGCCGCCGCCTGCGCGGGCATGCTGGTGCCGCCCGAGCAGCGCGGGCGTGCCGTCACCTTCGTCTTCCTGGGCTGGTCGATGGCCTCGGTGCTGGGGTTGCCCATCGGCGCGCTGATCGGCGGCCACCTGGGCTGGCGCATGGCCTTCATGGCGATCGCCGCGCTCAGCGTCGTCAGCGCGGCATCGATCTGGCTCACCCTGCCGACGGGCATTCGCCCGGCCGCGCTGACCGCCGCCGCGTGGTCGCGCGTGCTGCGCAGCCCGGTGCTGATGGGCATCGTGTCGGTTACCGCCCTGCAGGGCGCCGGGCAGTTCGTGTTGTTCAGTTACTTCGGCCCGATCCTCAAGCAGAGCTTCGGCGCGACGCCACCACGCTGAGCGTGATGTGGGCCCTGTTCGGCGCCTGCGGGCTGGTCGGCAACATGGTGGTCAGCCGCTTCATCGACCGGGTGGGTGCGGGGCGCATGGTGCTGATCACGACGGCATTGATCACGCTGAGCCTGCTGCTGTGGCCGCTGGCCTCCACGCTGGCCTGGCTGGCCGTGGTGCTCGTGCCCTGGGGCCTGGGCTGCTTCGCCACCAACTCGGCCCAGCAGGCCCGCCTGGTGGGCCTGGCGCCCGCGCTGGCACCGGGCTCGGTGGCGCTCAACAGCTCCGGCATCTACACCGGGCAGGCGGTGGGCGCGGCGCTCGGCGGCTGGCTGCTGGCGCACGACGCACAGGTCTGGATGAGCTGGGTCGGTTTCGCCCTGTTGCTGGTGGCCATCACGCTCAGCGCGGCCATCGACCGCAGCCGCCGTCCGGCCTGAAATCGCGCCCTCGCGTAAAACCCGTCACGCCCCGCCCGCGCGAGATTGCAGAATCGGAGCTTGGCGACAGTGCTTGCGCAGACGCCTGCGCGGCAGGCCGGATACCACCCAACCAGTGAAAATCTTCAGCAAATGACAGTGAACTACACCCGAATCGGCGTTGTCGGCGCCGGCGCATGGGTCGCGGCATCGCGCAGATCGCCGCCCAGGCAGGCAGCGAAGTGCTGCTGCTCGACAGCTTCGCGGGCGCCGCCGAGCGCGGCCGCGAAGCCCTCGCCGCGCAATGGAACAAGCTGCACGAGAAGGGCAAGATCGACGCCGCCACGCGCGACGCCCAGATCGCCCGCGTCAAGGCCGTCGATTCGGTCCAGGCGCTCGCCAGCTGCGACCTCGTGATCGAAGCCGTGATCGAAGACCTCGAGGTCAAGCGCCAGCTGTTCCGTGAACTCGAGGGCGTGGTGGCCGAGACCGCGACGCTGGTCACCAACACCTCCTCGTTGTCGGTAACGGCCATCGCGGCCGGCCTGAAGCACCCCGAGCGTTTTGCGGGCTTCCATTTCTTCAACCCCGTGCCGCTGATGAAGGTGGTCGAGGTGGTCGCGGGCTTCAAGACCGCGCCCGAGGTCTGCGCGCAACTGGCGGGCTACGCCAGGCAAATGGGCCACAGCGCCGTGCAGGCGCAGGACACCCCCGGCTTCATCGTCAATCACGCGGGCCGCGGCTACGGCACCGAGGCGCTGCGCATCGTCGGCGAAGGCGTGGCCGATTTCGCCACCGTCGACCGCATCCTCAAGGACCAGGCCGGCTTTCGCCTCGGCCCGTTCGAGCTGCTCGACCTGACGGCGCTCGACGTGTCGCACCCGGTGATGGAGTCGATCTACCACCAGTACTTCGAAGAGCCGCGCTTTCGCCCGAGCGTGATCACCGCGCAACGCCTGGCTGCCGGCGCGCTGGGCCGCAAGACCGGCGAAGGCTTCTACCGCTACACCGACGGCGTGATGCAGCAGACGCCCGAGCCGCCGCCGCCCGTGGTCGAGGGCACGCCCTCGGTGTGGGTGTCACCGCGCGCCGCGCGCCGCGCCGAGCTGCTGCGCCTGGTGAACACGCTGGGCGCGCAGATCGACAGCGGGGCCGCAGCCGCGCCGCATTCGCTGATCCTGGTGGCGCCGCTGGGCTTCGACGTGACCACCGTTGCCGCCGTCGAGCGCCTGGACGCCACGCGCACCATCGGCATCGACATGCTGATCGACGACGCCGCCACCAAGCGCCGCGTGCTCGCCACCAACCCCGCCACGCGCCGCGACATCCGCGACGCCGCGCACGCCCTCTTCGCGCGCGACGGCAAGGCCGTGAGCGTGATCCGCGACAGCGGCGGCTTCGTCACGCAGCGCGTGATCGGCACCATCGTCAACATCGCCGCCGACATGTGCCAGCAACGCGTATGCACGCCGGCCGACCTCGAGACAGCCGTGCAACTGGGCCTGGGCTACCCGCGCGGCCCGCTGGCCATGGGCAACCTGTTCGGGCCGACCAACATGCTCGAAGTGCTGTTCAACCTGCAGACGGTGTACGGCGATCCGCGCTATCGCCCGAGCCCGTGGCTGCGCCGCCGCGGCGCGCTGGGCCTGAGCCTGCTGCACGAAGAAGAATAAATAAACAGACGTCACCAAGCCATGACCGCCGAACTCAAGAGCACCAGCGAAGGCAGCACCATGGTGCTGACCATCGCCAACCCGACCCAGCGCAACGCACTGGGCCCAGAGATCTACGCCGCCGGCATCGAGGCGCTGAACGGCGCAGAGGGCAGCGCGGAGATCCGCAGCGTCGTCATCGTGGGCGAAGGCGACTGGTTCTGCGCCGGCGGCTCGCTGCAGCGGCTGCTGGCCAACCGCGAGCTCGACCGCTCGGTGCAGGCCGAGAGCATCGAAGGCCTGCACAACTGGATCGATTCGATCCGCACCTTCCCCAAGCCGATCATCGCGGCGGTCGAGGGCGCGGCCGCCGGCGCCGGCTTTTCGCTGGCGCTGGCCTGCGACTTCGTGGTGGCGGCGCGGGACGCCATCTTCGCGGCCTCCTACAGCAACGTGGCGCTGTCGCCCGACGGCGGCCTGAGCTGGCACCTGGGGCAGCAGCTGCCGCGCCAACTGGCCAGCGAATGGCTCATGAACGGCGAGCGCATCGGCGCGCCGCGCCTGCACGCGCTCGGCCTGGTGAACGAGCTGACCGAAAACGGCCAGGCGCTCGCGGGCGCCCTGGCGCTGGCGGCCAAGCTCAACACCCGCGCGCCCAACTCGCTGGCCAGCATCAAGGAGCTGCTGAGCGACGCGCGCGGCGCCACGCTGGCTTCGCAGCTCTCGCAGGAGCGCGACCACTTCGTGCGCAACCTGCACCATCCGAACGCGGGCATCGGCATCGCCGCGTTCCTCGAGAAGAAGCCGCCGCAGTACGAGTAACGGCGCGCCGCGTCGCTCCCGTGACACCCATCAGCTTTTCAGTCGCCGAGAGGACAGACCAATGGACGACCCCATTCTTACCATCGAAGAACGTGAAGCGATCAACAGTGGTCGCTGGTTTTCTTCCTTATCTCCATCGCTACGGCACGACATCCTCCGATGCGCCTTCGTCAAACGCTACAAGGACGGCGACCTGATCGCCGCCCGCGGCGACCCGCCCGAACACTGGATCGCCTGTGCCAAGGGCGCGGTGCGCGTCAGCTCGACGGCGGTCTCCGGCAAGCAGGTGACACTGACCTACGTGGAGCCGGGCATCTGGTTCGGCGACGTGGCGATGTTCGATGGGGACCGGCGCACGCACGATGCCTATGCGCACGGCGACAGCACCATCCTCTGCGTGGCACGGGCCGACTTCCAGAAGATCCTGACCGCGCACGTCGAGCTGTACGAAGCGCTGATGCGGCTGCAGGCGCGGCGCATCCGCACGCTGTTCGGACTGGTGGAAGACCTCAACACCCTGCCCCTGCGGGCACGGCTGGCCAAGCAGCTCATTCACCTCGTGCGCAGCTACGGCGTGCCGAACCTGGAAGACGGCAGCCAGATGCGCATCGGGCTGCAGCTGGCGCAGGAAGAACTGGCGCAACTGCTGGGCGCGTCGCGCCAGCGGGTCAACCAGGAACTCAAGACCATGGAGCGCGAGGGCACCATCCGGATCGAGCCGGGCGGCCTGGTCGTGCTGGACCGCTCTGCCTTGATGCGCGTCTCGGAAGCTGAAAACTAGAAAGCCAGACAAATCGACATGAGCCAGGACTTCTCCAACTTCATCGGCACCCGTGCCGTCTCGCAACAGCACGCCTTCGACATCGAGGCGCTCTCCGCCTGGCTCGAGAAGAACCTCGAGGGGTTCAAGGGCCCGCTGACGGCGGAGATGTTCAAGGGCGGCCAGTCGAACCCGACCTACAAGCTGGTCACGCCGTCGCAGAGCTACGTGATGCGCGCCAAGCCGGGCCCGGTCGCCAAGCTGCTGCCCTCGGCCCATGCGGTGGAGCGCGAATTCAAGGTCATGAGCGGCCTGGCCAGCACCGACGTGCCCGTGCCGCGCATGTACTGCCTGTGCGAGGACGAGGCCGTCATCGGCCGCGCCTTCTACGTGATGGAGTTCATGCAGGGCCGCGTGCTGTGGGACCAGTCGCTGCCCGGCATGAGCAACGCCGAGCGCACCGCCATCTACGACGAAATGAACCGCGTCATCTCGGCGCTGCACACGGTGAAGTTCGCCGAGCGCGGCCTGGCCGACTACGGCAAGCCCGGCAACTACTTCGAGCGCCAGATCGGCCGCTGGAGCAAGCAGTACGTGGCCTCCATCACCCAGCCCATCCCCGAGATGGACAAGCTGATGGAGTGGCTGCCCGCGCACATTCCGGCCAGCGCGCGCGACGAGAAGATGACCTCGATCGTGCACGGCGACTACCGCCTGGACAACCTGATGTTCCACGCCACCGAGCCGCGCGCCATTGCCGTGCTCGACTGGGAGCTGTCGACGCTGGGCCATCCGCTGGCCGACTTCAGCTACCACTGCATGTCCTGGCACATCTCGGGCGAGACCTTCCGCGGCGTGGCCGGCCTGGACCACAAGGCGCTGGGCATTCCGACCGAGAGCGAATACATCCGCAAGTATTGCGAACGCACCGGCATCACCACGCCCGAGGCGCTGGCGCCCGACTGGAACTTCTACCAGGCCTACAACCTGTTTCGCATGGCCGCGATCCTGCAAGGCATTGCCAAGCGGGTCGAAGCCGGCACCGCGTCGAGCGAGCAAGCCGTGGCCTCCGGCCGCGGTGCGCGCCCCATGGCCGAAATGGCCTGGCAGTTCGCCCAAAAGGCGTAATCGCCGCCCCCACACCCACCAGGAGACGAAGATGGATTTCGAATACTCGGCCAAGACCAAAGACCTGCAGAAACGCGTCCAGGCGTTCATGGACGACCACATCTATCCGGCCGAAGCCGAGTACAGCGCCGAGCTGGCCGCCAACACGGCCGCCGGCAAGCGCTGGACCGCGCTGAAGACGGTCGAGAAGCTCAAGGAAAAAGCCAAGGCCCAGGGCCTGTGGAACCTGTTCCTGCCGGTCGACAGCGCTTCCGCCTCCGGCTATGCGGGTGCGGGCCTGACCAACCAGGAATACGCGCCGCTGGCCGAAATCATGGGCGCGGTGCCGTGGGCGAGCGAAGCCTTCAACTGCTCGGCGCCCGACACCGGCAACATGGAAACCATCGCGCGCTACGGCTCGGAAGAGATCAAGGCACGTTGGCTCAAGCCGCTGCTCGAAGGCCAGATCCGCTCGGCCTTCGCGATGACCGAGCCCGAAGTGGCCTCGAGCGATGCCACCAACATTTCCACGCGCATCGAGCGCCAGGGCGACGAGTACGTCATCAACGGCCACAAGTGGTGGATTTCGGGCGCCGCCGACCCGCGCTGCGCCGTGTTCATCACCATGGGCAAGAGCGACCCCGAGGCGCCCCGCCACTCGCAGCAAAGCATGGTCGTGGTGCCGGCCGACGCAAGGGCATCCGCATCGTGCGCCCGCTGAACGTGATGGGCTACGACGATGCGCCGCACGGCCACGTCGAGATGTATTTCGAGAACGTGCGCGTGCCGGTCGGCAACATCCTGCTGGGTGAAGGCCGTGGCTTCGAAATCGCCCAGGGCCGCCTTGGCCCGGGACGCATTCACCACTGCATGCGCCTGATCGGCCTGGCCGAGCGAGCGCTCGAGCTGATGTGCAAGCGCGCCTCGTCGCGCGTGGCCTTCGGCAAGACCGTGGCTTCGCAGACCGTGACGCAGGAACGCATCGCCGAAGCCCGCTGCAAGATCGACATGGCCCGCCTGCTCACGCTCAAGGCCGCGTGGCTGATGGACGTGGCCGGCAACAAGGTCGCCAAGAACGAAATCGCGATGATCAAGGTCGTCGCCCCCTCGATGGCCTGCCAGGTGATCGACTGGGCCATGCAGGTCCACGGCGGTGGCGGCATGTGCGACGACTTCCCGCTGGCAGCCGCCTACGCCGGCGCCCGCACGCTGCGCTTCGCGGACGGCCCGGATGAAGTGCACCGCAACGCGATCGCCAAGTGGGAGCTGGGCAAGTACGCGCCCAGCAAGGCCGATGCGGAAATGCCCGTGACGCGTTTCTGATCCGTCCTGCGGTCTCTGCCTTCGGGGAGCGGTTTGCAATGGGGGTCGACGGTGCTGAATGCACCCCGGCCCTTTTTCTTTTTCAGAGCTTCTTCTGCAGGAAGATCGCGCTGCCGAACGCCGGGTCGAGCTGGTAGCTCGCGAACCCTTCGCGCTCGTAGGCGCGCAGCGCGGGCGCATTGCCCGACAGCACTTCGAGCGTGAGCTTGCAGGCGCCGCGCTTGCGCGCCTCCTGCTCGACCAGCGCGAACATCCGCTGCGCCACGCGCTGCCCGCGATGGCTGGCCAGCACGACCACGTCGTGCACGTTGACCAGCGGCTTGCACGCGAAGGTCGAGAAGCCCTCCAGGCAGTTGATCAGGCCCACGGGCTGTCCACCCTCGAAAGCGAGCACGCTGAAGGCCTGTGGACGCGCCGCCAGGGCCGCCGGGAGGCCTTCGCGCACCTCGGGGTCCAACGGCGCGCCGCCGCCGGCCGGGTCGCTCGCGTACGCATTGAGCAAGCCGACCACGGCGGCCGCGTGCGCGGGGTCGCAGTAGTTGGCCTGGAAGACCTCGATCGTCACTTCGCGGGCTCCAGCGTGGCGGCGAGACGCCTGGCGCAAGACTCGGCCTGCGCCTCATCGCGCGCCTCGACCATCACGCGCACCAGGGGTTCGGTGCCGCTCGCGCGGATCAGCACGCGGCCGGCATCGCCGAGCTCGGCCTCGATGCGTTCGGTCTCGCTGGCGAGCGCCTGGTTGTCTTTCCAGTTTTGTTCGGGCGCCAGGCGCACGTTGATCAGCGTCTGCGGGAACAGCGTCACGCCGTCGAGCAGTTGCGCCACTGTCTTGCCGCTGCGCACGCAGGCCTGCAGCACCTGCAGCGCGCTGACGATGCCGTCGCCGGTGGTGTGGCGGTCGAGCGCCAGCAGGTGGCCGGAGCCTTCGCCGCCGAGCAGCCAGCCGCGCTTGTCGAGCTCTTCGAGCACATAGCGATCGCCGACCTTGGCGCGCACGAACTCGATGCCCTGCCCGCGCAGCGCGACTTCGACGGCCTTGTTGGTCATGAGCGTGCCGACCACGCCCACCGGCTTCTCGCCGCGCGCGATGCGCTCGGCCACCATCAGGTAGAGCAGTTCGTCGCCGTTGAACAGGCGACCGCTGGCATCGACCAGTTGCAGGCGGTCGGCGTCGCCGTCGAGCGCGATGCCGTAGTCGGCGTTCTGCGCCGTCACCGCGGCCACCAGTGCCTCGGGGTGCGTGGCGCCGAAGCCCTTGTTGATGTTGAGCCCGTCGGGCGCGCAGCCGATGCTGGTGACTTCCGCGCCCAGCTCGTGGAACACGTTGGGCGCCACCTGGTAGGCCGCGCCGTGCGCCGCGTCGACCACCAGCTTCATGTCGCGCAGCGTGAGGTCGTTGGCGAAGGTGCTCTTGCAGAACTCGATGTAGCGGCCGGGCGCGTCGTTCAGGCGCCGGGCCTTGCCGAGGTCGGCCGAAGAAGCCCACACGGGCGCTTCTTCGAGCGCGGCTTCCACGGCCAGCTCCCAGGCGTCGTCGAGCTTGGTGCCCTGCGCGCTGAAGAACTTGATGCCGTTGTCGGGAAAGGCGTTGTGGCTGGCGCTGATCACTACGCCCAGGCTGGCGCGCTGGGCGCGCGTGAGGTACGCCACGCCGGGCGTGGGCAGCGGGCCCAGCAGTACCACGTCGACGCCGGCCGAGTTGAAGCCCGACTCCAGCGCCGATTCGAGCATGTAGCCCGAAATGCGGGTGTCCTTGCCGATCAGCACGGTGGGGCGGGCCTGCGTTTTCTTGAGCACGCGGCCCACGGCGTGCGCGAGGCGCAGCACGAAGTCGGGGGTGATGGGGCCTGGCCGACCGTACCGCGAATGCCGTCGGTGCCGAAATATTTACGGGTCATGGTTGTTTGCTTTGCTCTTTTGTTTGTTGTTGCAGTGGTTCCTGCTCCCTCATGGCGCGCCACACGGCGATGGCCGCCACGGTGTCGCGCACGTCGTGCACGCGCACCACGGCAGCGCCGCGGTCCACCGCCAGCACGGCTGCCGCCACGCTGGGCACGATGCGCTCGCCTGCCGCCTCGATGCCGGTGACAGCGCCGATCGACGACTTGCGCGACCAGCCCAGCAGCAGTGGAAAGCCGCCAGCCAGCAGCTCACGCTGCCGCGCCAGCAGCGCGAAATTCTGCGCCACCGTCTTGCCGAAGCCCACGCCGGGGTCCAGCGTGATGCGCGAGGGATCGACCTTCAGCGCATGCAGAAGTTGCACCTGCGCCTGCAGGAACGAGAGCACTTCGGGAATCACGTCGCCGTTCATCGGCACGGCCTGCATGGTCTGCGGATCGCGGTGCATGTGCATCAGGCAGATGCCGCACGACGGATGCGCGGCCACGGCCTCGCGCGCGCCCGGTTGGCGCAGCGCCCAGATGTCGTTAACGATGTCCGCGCCCAGGTCGAGCACCGCGCGCATGACCTCGGGCTTGTAGGTGTCGATGGACAGCGGCACGTTGAGCCTCACGGCCTCGCGCACCACGGGCAGCACGCGTGCCAGCTCTTCATCGAGCGGCACGGCCGGGCTGCCGGGGCGGGTCGATTCACCGCCGATATCGAGGATGTCGGCGCCCTCTTTCAGCAGCTGCTCGCAGTGCCGCAAGGCGGTGCCGGTCGAGGCGTGCGCGCCGCCGTCGGAGAACGAGTCGGGCGTGACGTTGACGATGCCCATCACGCGCGGTTGCGCGAGGTCGATGCGAAAGCGCGAGGTCTGCCAGACAGCGGCGCCGCCCCAATGAAAAACGGGGCCAGAGGCCCCGTCATTGCTTGAGATCAAGCCCACCTCAGGCCGCAGTGGGCGCCGGGTCAGGGTTGACGGCCGGCGTGCCACCACTGCCACCGCTGCCCGAAGGCGGAATGCGCGGCGTCCAGTCCTTGGGCGGACGCGGTGCGCGGCCGGCCATGATGTCGTCGAGCTGTTCGCTGTCGATGGTTTCCCACTCGAGCAGCGCCTTGGCCATGGCGTGCATCTTGTCGCTGTTCTCTTCGATCAGGCTGCGCGCCAGGGCGTACTGCTCGTCGATGATGCGGCGCACTTCGGAGTCGACCTTTTCCATGGTCTGCTCGCTCATGTTGGTAGTCTTGGTAACCGAGCGGCCCAGGAACACTTCGCCTTCATTCTCGGCATAGACCATCGGGCCCAGCGCGTCGGTCATGCCGTAGCGCGTGACCATGTCGCGGGCGATGGAGGTCGCGCGCTCGAAGTCGTTGCTGGCGCCGGTGGTCATCTGGTGCATGAACACTTCCTCGGCGATGCGGCCACCGAACAGCATGCTGATCTGGTTCAGCATGTACTCGCGGTCGTAGCTGTAGCGGTCTTGCGACGGCAGGCTCATGGTCACGCCCAGGGCGCGGCCGCGCGGAATGATCGTGACCTTGTGGACCGGGTCGCACTTGGGCAGCAGCTTGCCGATGAGGGCGTGGCCGGACTCGTGGTAGGCCGTGTTGCGGCGCTCTTCCTCGGGCATGACCATGCTCTTGCGCTCGGGGCCCATGAAGATCTTGTCCTTGGCCTTCTCGAAGTCCTGCATTTCGACCACGCGCGCATTGCGGCGGGCGGCCATCAGGGCGGCTTCGTTGCAGAGGTTGGCCAGGTCGGCGCCCGACATGCCGGGCGTGCCGCGAGCGATGACGCTCGGGTTCACGTCCTGGCCCAGCGGGACCTTGCGCATGTGCACGCCGAGAATCTGCTCGCGGCCGCGGATGTCGGGCAGCGTGACATAGACCTGGCGGTCGAAACGACCGGGGCGCAGCAGTGCGGCGTCCAGGATGTCGGGGCGGTTGGTGGCGGCCACCACGATCACGCCGAGGTTGGTTTCGAAACCGTCCATCTCGACCAGCATCTGGTTGAGCGTTTGTTCGCGCTCGTCATTGCCGCCGCCGAGACCGGCGCCGCGCTGACGACCCACCGCATCGATTTCGTCGATGAAGATGATGCAGGGTGCGTTCTTCTTGGCGTTCTCGAACATGTCGCGGACACGGGCAGCGC
This sequence comes from Variovorax sp. E3, assembly GCF_016082275.1. Lineage (GTDB taxonomy): Bacteria > Pseudomonadota > Gammaproteobacteria > Burkholderiales > Burkholderiaceae_C > Variovorax. Next base: position 28,721 of record NZ_MOWM01000046.1, on the reverse strand, counting down.
CCACGCCGACGAACATTTCAACGAAGTCGGAACCCGAGATCGAGAAGAACGGCACCTTGGCTTCGCCGGCGATCGACTTGGCCAGCAGCGTCTTGCCGGTACCCGGAGGGCCGACCAGCAGCAGGCCGCGCGGAATGCGGCCGCCAAGCTTCTGGAAGCGTTGCGGGTCTTTTAGGAAGTCGACGACTTCACGGACTTCTTCCTTGGCCTCGTCGCAACCCGCGACGTCGGCGAAAGTGACCGTGTTGTTGTTTTCATCCATCATGCGGGCCTTGCTCTTGCCGAAGCTGAACGCCCCGCCCTTGCCGCCGCCCTGCATCTGGCGCATGAAGTAGACCCACACGCCGATCAGCAGCAGCATCGGGCCCCAGCTGACCAGCAGCGTCATGAGCAGCGAGCTTTCTTCGCGCGGCTTGACGTCGAACTTGACGTTGTGGTCGATCAGGTCGCCCACGAGGCCGCGGTCGAGCACCGTGGCGGTCGTGCGGATCTTGCGATCGTCATTGGTGACGGCGATGATTTCGCCGCCGCCGGCGCCTTCAGGAATGACGGCGCTCTTGATTTGGTTGTTCCGGACCTGGTCCAGAAACTCGGAGTAGCTGACTGCTCCCGAGCCGACGCCGCCGCGGGTGTCGAACTGCTTGAACACAGTGAACAACACCATGGCAATGACGAGCCATACGGCAACTTTGGAAAACCACTGATTGTTCAAACGAAGCTCCAGTCGAAAGCGCGTGACGAGGATATGAAAAACGCGCTATGGGTACGCAATTGCGCCCCATTTTAGGCTTTTCAAGCTGCGAAAAGCGGGCATTTCCCTAAAGCAGCCATAGCCTGACAGGGGTTTGCGCCCTGAGCGCACGCCCGGCGGCAAGGTATCAATGCGTATCTGAGGCCTTTAGACCCACACCGACGAGGAAGGTCTCGGACGATTTGTCCCTCGACGCCTTGGGCTTGAAGGGCTTCACGATGCGGAAATTGGCCTTGAAAAGCTTCACCAGCTCGTCGTAGCCGCTGCCGTGGAACAGCTTGGCCACCAGCGCGCCCTCGGGCTTCAGATGGTGCTGGGCGAAGTCGATCGCCAGCTCGATCAGGTGCGCCACGCGCGCGGCGTCGGCCGAATGAATGCCCGACAGGTTGGGCGCCATGTCGGACACCACCAGGTCGGCCTTGCGGCCCGCCAACACGCCCAGCAATTGCTCCAGCAGCTCGGGCTCGCGGAAATCCCCCTGCAGGAAGGTCACGCCCTCGATGGGCTCCATTGCCAGCATGTCCAGCGCGATGATGGTGCCGTTCAGCGCACCGGCGGCCGCGCCGTCCGGCGACATGCGCCGGCGCAGGTACTGGCTCCAGGCCCCGGGCGTGGAGCCCAGGTCAACCACCAGCTGGCCCGGCTTGACGAGCCCGAGCGACTCGTCGATTTCCTTGAGTTTGTAGGCGGCGCGCGCCCGATAGCCCTCCCGCGTGGCGAGTTTCACGTAGGGGTCGTTGATATGGTCGTGAAGCCACGCTTTATTGACTTTTTTGCTTTTGGCTTTGGTGCTCATGAGGGTCTTCGTGTACGCGTCGATAATACGGGGATGCCCGCCATTCAACTTACCCCTGCCGAGCGCAAGGTGCACCGCGCCGAAGCTCACCACCTGGATCCGATCGTCATGGTCGGTGGAGACGGGCTCACCCCTGCCGTAAAAAAAGAAGCCGACGCGGCGCTCAAGGCCCATGGCCTGATCAAGGTCCGCGTTTTCTCCGACGACCGCCTTGCCCGCGACGCCATGCTCCACGAGCTGGCCGAAGAGTTGGGCGCCGCCCCGATCCAGCACATCGGCAAGCTGCTGGTGCTGTGGCGCCCGATCCCCGAAAAAGAGCGCGTGGTCGACGAAGACCGCATGCCCGGCCCGCGCGACGTCAAGATCGTCAAGTACAGCAAGCGCGGCGGCCAGCGTCCTGAAATCAAGACGCTGCGCGTGCTCGGCAACCAGCGCCTCACCCCCGGCGGCACCATCAAGCGCGCCAAGGCCAAGCGGCCGCTGTCGGCCAAGAAGCGCAACCAGGCGGACTGAGCTTGGCGGCAGCGCAAGGCGCCCAGCGCCATATCCTCTGCATGAAGTGGGGCACGAAGTACGGGCCCGAATACGTCAACCGGCTCTACGCAATGGCCCGCCGCAACCTCAGCGGCGACTTCAAGTTCGTGTGCCTGACCGATGACGGCAACGGCATTCGCCCCGAGGTGACGTGCCTGCCCATTCCGCCGCTGAACCTGCACCTGGCCCCCGGCCAGCGCGACGGCGCGTGGAAGAAGCTCACGACCTTCGAGCAGGACTTGCACGGCCTGCGCGGCACCGCCCTCTTCCTCGACCTCGATGTCGTGGTCGTGGGCAGCCTGGACGCCTTCTTCGAGCAGCCTGGCGAGTTCCTGATCATTCACGACTACGCCCGCCCCTGGCGGCGCGAGCGGATCACCGGCAATTCGTCGGTCTATCGCTTCGAACTGGGTGCGCATGCCGACGTGCTGGCGTACTTTCGCGCCAACATGGACAAGGTTCAGGCCGAGCATCGCAACGAGCAGGTCTACCTCTCGGAAATGCTCTACAAGCAAGGCAAGCTGGCCTACTGGCCCGAAGCTTGGTGCCCGAGCTTCAAATACCACGGCATTCCGACCTGGCCGACCAACTACTGGGAAGAGCCCTTCGTGCCCGAGGGCGCGCGCGTCATGGTGTTCCATGGCGAGTGCAACCCACCGGACGCGCTCGCGGGCCGCCGCAACCGCGCCTTCCGATTCATCCGGCCGGCGCGCTGGGTCGCGAAATACTGGAAAGAGTGAGTGAGGCGATCAGCGCAGGGCGCTTGCGCCCATGCGCCAGAGCAGCACGCCGGTGCACAGCCACTGCACGAGGTACATGCCGCTGCCCACGGCGTGCCACAGCTTGAGGTTGTCGCGCGCCAGGATGTGCGGCGCCACGGCGTACTGCTGCAACAGGGCCAGCAGCAAGGCCGCCAGAATCAGGAAGATGGCCGTCAGTACCGGCCCCTTGATGCCCTCGTCGCCCTTGGTGCGCCAGTGGATCAGCAGGATCAGCCCGCAGCCAATGGCAATCCAGCTCTGCGCCTCGAACAGCTGACCGGCAAAGTTGCCCGCCACCGACGGGTTGCCGAGCCGGGCGAACAGCATCGGCACCACCAGAAAGCCGATCGTTGTGAGGCTGCCCCACCAGAAGGCAGTCAGCATGAGGGCGATGCGGTCTTTCATTGTTCGACGAGGCGCCGCGATCAGAGGTAGCTGACGCCGACGATCTCGTAGCGCTTGAGGCCGCCCGGCGCCTGCACTTCGGCGGTGTCGCCCTCTTCCTTGCCGATCAGCGCGCGCGCGATCGGGCTCGAAATGTTGATGAGGCCCAGCTTCAGGTCGGCTTCGTCTTCACCGACGATCTGATATTTCACGGCCTCGCCGGACTCTTCTTCCTCGAGTTCGACGGTCGAGCCGAACACGACCTTGCCACCGGCATCGAGCTCGCTCGGATCGATGATCTGCGCGGCCGACAGCTTGCCTTCGACTTCCTGGATGCGGCCTTCAATGAAGCCCTGGCGGTCCTTGGCGACCTCGTATTCGGCGTTCTCGCTCAAGTCGCCCTGCGCGCGTGCTTCGGAAATGGCGTTGATGACCCAGGGACGGTCCACCGTCTTGAGCTGATGCAGTTCGGCACGCAGTTTTTCAGCGCCGCGCTTGGTGATCGGAATGGTGGCCATGTTGTTGGTTCTCCATAAAGCGAAAACCGCCGAACGATGCCGTTCGGCGGTCGATGAGGGACAGGATCAGACGAGTGTGCGTCCGGTCAGCCGGCTCAGGATGGCGAGCGGGCTCGAGTCGGGATTGTATTGCTTCGACGCCGCCAGATGAAGGGTCTGCTCGAGCATGTATTGCCCCGCCATCACGGCGTGCGAGGTCTGGTCGGAGAAGCACACCCACACCGATCCCGGCGGGAACTTGGCGGTCTCCTGCGGCGAGCTTTCCTGGTACGCCATGTCCGACTTCATGCCGTCGTGCAGCTGCAGCATCAAGTGGTCGTACTCGCTGCGCAACGACTTGGTCACGCGCAGCGCGCGCAGCGCCTTGGCCTGCCAGCGCACATAGGGCTTGGCACGCGGCAGGAAGCGCTTGGCGATGTCTTCGAAAGGCTCGCCCACGCGCCACACGCGCGGCGCGCCTTCAGGGTTGACGTTGGTGAACACGCGCAGGATGCGCTCACCGTAGTTGGGTCGCGACGGAAACGCATCGACGTGCAGGCGCCGGTCGTCGGCGCGCCACGACTGCACGCGCGTTTCGACCTGCGCTGGTCGGTAGCTGGTGGGCGCCAGCCGCAGCGCCGGCGTGTAGTGCGGCAGCAGCCCGTGAATGAGCTGCGTGGCCTGCGCCCGGAAGCGCCCCACCATCGCGGCCGCCGTGCGCTGCACCGCCTCGTCGCCGACGGCGCCCTTGAGCTTGCCGTTGGCATCGAGGCTGATGTTGCGCACATCGGGCGACAGCAGGCTGGGCGTCAGCAGGCTGCGCTCTTCGGGTCGCAGCTCGAAACCCAGGCGCGGGAAGTACAGCACCTTGCCGGCCTCGAGTTCCGCGATCCACGCCTCGTTCGGCGTGGCCGCGGCCCAGTCGCTCAGGTCCAGTTCGACGAGCTGGGTTTCCATGGCGACGCTCAGGCGATGGCCGCCAGCTGCGCGTGCATCTCCTGCACCGAGATCACGCCGAGCTCGTCCATGAAGCCCATGCCCTCGACCGCGGCTTCGGCGCCGAAGATCGTGGTGAAGGTCGTCACGCGCGCCAGCAGCGCCGAAGTGCGGATCTGCCGCGAGTCGGTGATGGCATTGCGGCGCTCTTCCACCGTGTTGATGACCAAGGCAATCTCGTTGTTCTTGATCATGTCCACGATGTGCGGGCGGCCTTCGGTCACCTTGTTGACCGTCGCGCATTCGATGCCGGCGGCGCTGATGGCGGCGGCCGTGCCCTTGGTCGCGACGATCTCGAAGCCCAGCTTGACCAGCCCGCGCGCCACTTCCACGGCACGCGCCTTGTCGTTGTTCTTCACCGAGATGAAGACCTTGCCCGACTTCGGCAGGTGCGTGCCCGCGCCGAGTTGCGACTTCACGAAGGCTTCGCCGAAGGTCTTGCCCACGCCCATCACTTCGCCGGTCGACTTCATCTCGGGGCCGAGAATGGTGTCCACGCCCGGGAACTTGACGAACGGGAACACGGCCTCCTTCACGCTGAAGTACGGCGGCGTGACTTCCTTCGTCACGCCCTGCGACGCCAGCGACTGGCCGGCCATGCAGCGTGCCGCCACCTTGGCGAGCTGGATGCCCGTGGCCTTGCTCACGTAAGGCACGGTGCGCGAGGCACGCGGGTTCACTTCGAGCACGTAGATGACGTCCTTGCCGTCCTTCTGCTGGATCGCGAACTGCACGTTCATCAGGCCGACCACGTTCAGCGCCTTGGCCATCGCGGCGCTCTGGCGCTTCAGTTCGGCGATGGTGTCTGCGTTCAGGCTGTAGGGCGGCAGCGAGCAGGCGGAGTCGCCCGAGTGCACGCCAGCCTGTTCGATGTGTTCCATGACGCCGCCGATCAGCGTGGCGCCTTCGCCGTCGCGGATGCAGTCGACGTCGCACTCGACGGCGTCGTTCAGGAAGCGGTCGAGCAGCACGGGCGAGTCATTGCTCACCTTGACGGCCTCGCGCATGTAGCGCTCGAGGTCGCGTTGCTCGTGCACGATTTCCATCGCGCGGCCGCCGAGCACGTAGCTCGGACGCACCACCAGCGGGTAGCCCAGCGCCGCGGCCTTTTCGAGGGCCTCGGGTTCGGTGCGGGCGGTGGCGTTCGGCGGCTGGCGCAGGCCCAGCTCGTGCAGCAGCTTCTGGAAGCGCTCACGGTCTTCCGCCGCGTCGATCATGTCGGGCGTGGTGCCGATGATCGGCACGCCATTGGCTTCGAGGTCGAGCGCGAGCTTCAGCGGCGTCTGGCCGCCGTACTGCACGATCACGCCGAGCGGCTTTTCCTTGTCGACGATCTCCAGCACGTCTTCGAGCGTCAGCGGCTCGAAGTACAGGCGGTCCGAGGTGTCGTAGTCGGTCGACACGGTCTCGGGGTTGCAGTTGACCATGATGGTCTCGTAGCCGTCCTCGCGCATGGCGAGCGCGGCGTGCACGCAGCAGTAGTCGAACTCGATGCCCTGGCCGATGCGGTTGGGACCGCCGCCGAGCACCATGATCTTCTTCTTGTCCGTCGGCTCGGCTTCGCACTCGTCTTCATAGGTCGAGTACATGTAGGCCGTGTTGGTCGCGAACTCGGCCGCGCAGGTGTCCACGCGCTTGTAGACCGGGCGCACGCCCAGGGCGCGGCGCTTTTCGCGGATGGCCGTGTCGGTGGTCTTCAGCTGGCGCGCGAGGCGGCGGTCGGAGAAGCCCTTCTTCTTCAGCGCGAGCAGCGTGTCCTTGTCGATGTCGGCGAGCGACTTGGTTTCCAGCTCGAGTTCGATCTTCACGATCTCCTCGATCTGCACCAGGAACCACGGGTCGATCTTGGTCAGCGCGAACACTTCATCGACGCTCAGGCCCATGGCGAAGGCGTCGCCCACGTACCAGATGCGCTCGGGGCCGGGCTCGCCCAGTTCCTTCTCGAGCACTTCGCGGTCCTGCGTCTTCTCGTTCAGGCCGTCCACGCCCACTTCGAGGCCGCGCAGGGCCTTCTGGAACGATTCCTGGAAGGTGCGGCCCATGGCCATCACCTCGCCCACCGACTTCATCTGGGTCGTCAGGCGCGAGTCGGCCTGCGGGAATTTCTCGAAGGCGAAACGCGGAATCTTGGTGACCACGTAGTCGATCGACGGCTCGAACGACGCGGGCGTGGCGCCGCCCGTGATTTCGTTGCGCAGCTCGTCGAGCGTGTAGCCCACGGCCAGCTTGGCCGCGACCTTGGCGATCGGGAAACCCGTGGCCTTGGAGGCCAACGCCGACGAACGCGACACGCGCGGGTTCATCTCGATGACGACCATGCGGCCGTCCTTCGGGTTGATGGAGAACTGCACGTTCGAGCCGCCGGTGTCCACGCCGATTTCGCGCAGCACGGCCAGCGAGGCGTTGCGCAGGATCTGGTATTCCTTGTCGCTCAGCGTCTGCGCGGGGGCCACGGTGATCGAGTCGCCGGTGTGCACGCCCATCGGGTCGAGGTTTTCGATCGAGCAGACGATGATGCAGTTGTCGGCCTTGTCGCGCACGACTTCCATCTCGTACTCTTTCCAGCCGAGCAGCGATTCTTCGATCAGCAGCTCGTTGGTGGGCGAGGCTTCGATGCCGCGCTTGCAGATGGTCTCGAACTCGTCCGGGTTGTAGGCGATGCCGCCGCCCGTGCCGCCGAGCGTGAAGCTGGGGCGAATGACGGTGGGAAAACCCAGCGTCTTCTGCACGGCCCAGGCCTCGTCCATGGTGTGCGCGATGCCGGAGCGGGCCGAGCCCAGTCCGATCTTGGTCATCGCGTCCTTGAACTTCAGGCGGTCTTCGGCCTTGTCGATGGCTTCGGGCGTGGCGCCGATCAGCTCGACCGGCTTGCCGGTGGCCGCGCCGTTGTACTTGTCGAGCACGCCATGGCGCCACAGGTCGAGCGCGCAGTTCAGCGCGGTCTGGCCGCCCATGGTCGGCAGGATGGCGTCGGGGCGCTCCTTGGCGATGATCTTCTCGACCGTCTGCCAGGTGATGGGCTCGATATAGGTGACGTCGGCCGTGGCCGGGTCGGTCATGATCGTCGCGGGGTTGCTGTTGATCAGGATGACCTTGTAGCCCTCTTCGCGCAGCGCCTTGCAGGCTTGCACGCCCGAGTAGTCGAACTCGCAGGCCTGGCCGATGATGATCGGGCCGGCCCCGATGATGAGGATCGATTTGAGGTCTGTGCGCTTAGGCATTCTTGTTCTCCGTCTTGTGCTTTTCCATCAGTGCCGTGAAGCGATCGAACAGATAGCCGATGTCGTGCGGGCCCGGCGAGGCTTCAGGGTGGCCCTGGAAGCAGAACGCGGGCTTGTCGGTGCGCGCCAGGCCCTGCAGCGTGTTGTCGAACAGGCTGATGTGGGTGGGTCGCAGGTTGGCCGGCAGCGACTTCTCGTCGACCGCGAAGCCGTGGTTCTGGCTGGTGATGCTCACGCGGCCGTTGTCCAGGTCCTTCACCGGATGGTTCGCGCCGTGGTGGCCGAACTTCATCTTGAAGGTCTTGCGCCCGAGGCCAGCGCCATGATCTGGTGGCCCAGGCAGATGCCGAAGGTGGGAATGCCGGTCTCGATCAGTTCCTTGACGGCGCTGATGGCGTAGTCGCAGGGCTCCGGGTCGCCGGGGCCGTTGGCCAGGAAGATGCCATCGGGCTTGAGCTTGAGCACGTCGGCGGCGGGCGTCTGCGCCGGCACCACGGTGATGCGCGCGCCGCGCTGCGCGATCATGCGCAGGATGTTCTTCTTGACGCCGTAGTCGAAGGCGACGACGTGGAACCGGGGCGTGATCTGCACGCCGTAGCCCGGCTTGCCGTTCAGGTTGACGAGCTTCCACTCGGTCTCGGTCCACTCGTAGGTCTGCGTGACCGACACGACCTTGGCCAGGTCGAGGCCGGCCATGCTGGGCGCGGCCTTGGCGGCGGCGATGGCCTTGTCGATCAGCGCCTGCGTCACGACCTCGCCTTCGGCCAGGCCCAGAATGCAGCCGTTCTGCGCGCCGTGGGTGCGCAGGTGACGCGTGAGCTTGCGGGTGTCGATGTTCGCAATGGCCACGGTGTTGCCGGACACGAGGTACTCGGTCAGCGTGGCGGTCTTGCGGAAGTTGGAGGCGACGAGGGGCAGGTCCTTGATGATCAGGCCCGCGGCATGGATCTTGTCGGCTTCGATGTCTTCACCGTTGACGCCGTAGTTGCCGATATGCGGATACGTCAGGGTGACGATCTGCTGGCAGTAGCTCGGGTCGGTGAGGATTTCCTGGTAACCGGTCATGGCGGTGTTGAACACCACTTCACCGGTCGTGGAGCCGGCGGCTCCGATCGAATTGCCTTGAAAGACCGTGCCGTCTGCGAGCGCCAGGATGGCGGGCGGGAAACTTCCCTTGAGAGACAAAAGCACTGGGTTCTCCGGATGGTTACGGTCGCCCGGAGCCCCAGGACATATTGCCTGCGGACTGCTGCTTAGGGGGAAGATGGCGTGAAAGGCGGCCGGGCGACGCTATTGCGAGTAAGCCCCCGATTGTAGCCCGACTGGAGGGCCCTATTCGCGGTGCAGGGCTGCTCCGCTCGCATGCAGGCAGATGGCGGCTGCGGCAGCCACGTTCAGCGACTCCTCGCCACCGGGCTGGGCGATGCGGATGTGGCGCGTCGCGCGGGCCTCCAGGGCGGGCGACACGCCCTGCCCTTCGTGGCCCATGAGCCAGGCGCAAGGGTGCGGCAAGTCGGCCTTGTGCAGCCATTCGCCACGGTGCGAGCTGGTGGCCACCAACGGCACTTTCAGGGCGTCGAGCGCTTCGGCGTCCACGCCCTCGATCAATCGCAGGCCGAAATGGGCGCCCATGCCGGCGCGCAGCACCTTCGGCGCCCATAGCGCGGCCGTGCCCTTTAGCGCGATCACCTGGGTGAAGCCGAACGCGGCGGCGCTGCGCAGGATGGAGCCGGCATTGCCGGCGTCCTGCAGGCGGTCGAGCACCACGCTGGAGGCATTCGGCAGCAGTTCGGGGCGGCTCGGCAGTTCGAGCACGAAGCCCATCGGCGCCGGCGACTCCAGCCCGCTGACGCCACGCAGCAGATCGTCGCTCACGACTACTGTTTTGATAGCACTACTCGCCCATTCGGCAGGCGCGGTCGGCCAGAACGATTCTGAAAACACCGCGATCGCCGGTTTGACGCCGCGCGCCAGCGCCGCCCGGCACAGGTGATCGCCTTCAAGCCAGATGCGGCCCAGCTTGCGGTACGCGCCCGGGTCTTGCGCGAGCTTGCGCAGGTCCTTGAGCAGCGGGTTGTCGCGCGAGCTGATGTGGCTGGCGCCGGCTTCGGATGTCATGGAAAGAGGGATTCAGGGTGCGGCGCGCAGGTCGAGGCGCACGGGCTCGGCAAGGCCGATGACCATCGCCGCCTCCGCGCTTCCCGCCGGCACGACGACGCTCATGGTGGCGCCGGCCGCCGCGGTACGGGCCAGCGCCGCCGCCACAGGGCTGAACGACCGGCGGTGATGCACGCAGGCGCCGTGGCGCTGCAGCGCCTCCAGGTGCTCTCGCGTGCCGTAGCCCTTGTGGCCGGCAAAGCCGTAGTGCGGGAATTCGGCGTGCAGTTGCTCGCACAGGCGGTCGCGATGCACCTTGGCCAGGATCGAGGCCGCCGAAATGGCCTTGACCCGCGCATCGCCCTTGACGATGGCCTCGGCCAGCACGTCGAGCGTCGGCAGGCGGTTGCCGTCGACCAGCACTTTCACCGGCTTCAGGCGCAGCCCTTCGACGGCGCGGCGCATCGCGAGCATCGTGGCCTGCAGGATGTTGTGGGTGTCGATTTCCTCGACGCTGGCCTGCGCGATGGAGCAGCACAGCGCCTTGGCGAGGATCTGGTCGTGCAGGCGTTCGCGCTGCAGGGCGGTCAGCGTCTTGGAATCGGCCAGGCCACGGATCGGCCGCAGGTCGTCGAGGATCACGGCGGCCGCCACCACGGGCCCGGCCAGCGGCCCGCGCCCCGCCTCGTCGACGCCCGCCATCAGCCCCGGTGCGTCCCACACCAGCGGGGCCTGCTCAGCCTTCAAGAACTTTCTGGATCGCATCGGCGCAAAGTGTCGGCGTATCGCGCTGCAATTGCACATGCAGCTCTGAAAATCTTTGTTGCAACGCCTGCGCCTTCTCGGGCGCGTCGAGCCAGGCCAGCGTGGCCTTGGCCAGCGCCTCGGGCGTGGCAGCCTCCTGCAGCAGCTCGGGCACCACGAAGTCGCGGCACAGGATGTTGGGCAGGCCGACCCAGGGCTGCAGCTGCTTGCGTTGCATGAGGCGCCACGAAAGGCCGTTCATGTTGTACGCGATGACCATCGGCCGCTTGAACAGCGCCGCTTCGAGCGTGGCCGTGCCGCTGGCGATCAGCGTGGCGTCGCAGGCGGCCAGGGCGGCATGCGACTGGCCGTCGAGCAGCTTCACGCGGCCGGTCATACCGCTGGCCTGCAGCAGGGCGTCGACCTCCGCGCGCAGGCCCGGCAGGATGGGCGCCACGAACTGGATGCCCGGCCGCTCCTTCTGCATCAACGCTGCGGCGGCGAAGAAACGGGCGGCGAGATAGCGCACCTCCGAACGGCGGCTGCCGGGCAGCAAGGCAACGACCTGCGCGTCGGGCGCCAGGCCGATGGCCGCGCGTGCACCGGCACGGTCGGGCGTCATGGGGATCACGTTGGCCAGGGGATGCCCGACGTAGCTGCCCGCCACGCCGTGCTCCGCCAGCAAGGCGGGCTCGAACGGGAAGATGCACAGCACGTGGTCGGCCGCCGCGCGGACCTTTTCGATACGCTCCGGGCGCCACGCCCAGATCGACGGGCAGATGAAATGCACCGTCTTCATGCCCCGGCTGCGCAGGCCCGCTTCGAGGTCGAGATTGAAATCGGGCGCGTCGACGCCGATGAACAGCTCGGCCCATTCGCGCAGCAGCCGGGCCTTGAGCTGGCGGCGAATGCCAGCGATCTCGGCGTAGTGCCGCAGCACCTCGACATAGCCGCGCACCGCGAGCTTTTCCTGCGGCCACCAGCTCTGGAAGCCGTGGGCCAGCATGCGAGGGCCGCCGATGCCGACGGTCTCCAGGCCGGGCCAGCGCGCTTGCAGCCCGTCGAGCAGCAGGCCCGCGAGCAGGTCGCCGGAGGCTTCGCCCGCGACCAGCGCGAAGCGTCGCTGTCCGTCCTTCTGCATGGCGGTCACGTCAGCGCGCGATGCCGCGCGCGAGTTGGCGATGAAGGATTCCATCAGCGCGATATCGCTTGCCGCTTCGGGCATTTCCGTGGCGAGCGCAGCGATGGCCGTGCGCGCCTCTTCGAGCGTCTTGCCCTGGCGGTACAGCAGCCGGTGCATCTGCTTCACGGCCGCGAGCCGCTGCGCCGAAAAGTCGCGCCGGCGCAGGCCGACGATGTTGAAGCCGCGCACCGCCAGCGGGTTGCCGTCAACCAGCATGAAAGGCGGCACGTCTTGAGACACCGCACTGGCAAACCCGACCATCGCGTGCGCGCCGATCGAGACGAACTGGTGGATGCCGGTGAGCCCACCGATCGTCACCCAATCGGCCAGGTGCACGTGACCGGCCAGCGTGGTGTTGTTGGACAGCGTCGTGTGGTTGTCGACCCGGCAGTCGTGCGCGATGTGCGTGTACGCCATGATCCAGTTGTCGCTGCCCACGCGCGTGACCCCACCCGCCCCCGGCACGCCGAGGTTGAAGGTGCAGAACTCGCGAATGACGTTGCGGTCGCCGATGACCAACTCGGTCGGCTCGCCGGCGTACTTCTTGTCCTGCGGCACGGCGCCGAGGGACGAGAACTGGAAAATGCGGTTGTCGCGCCCGATGGTCGTGCGCCCCTCGATCACGCAGTGCGCGCCGACGGTGGTGCCCGCGCCGATCCGCACGTGCGGACCGATCACGGTGTAGGGGCCGACCGACACCGAGGCGTCGAGTTGTGCCTGGGGGTCGACGAGGGCTGTCGAATGAACCTGGGTCATGCCTTGTGAAACGACTGCGGCCGGATCAGTTGATCTGGCGCATGGCGCACATCAGCGTCGCCTCGCAGGCGAGCTCGCTGCCCACCAGCGCGCGGCCCTTGAACTTGGAAATGCCGGCCTTCATGCGTTCGATCTCGACTTCGAGCGTCAGCTGGTCGCCCGGTTCCACGGGACGCTTGAAACGCGCACCGTCGATGGCGGCAAAGTAGTAGACGGTGTTGTCGTCCGGCACGATGTCGAGCGAGTAGAACGACAGCAGCGCTGCGGCCTGGGCCATGGCTTCGAGCATCAGCACGCCCGGCATGACCGGACGGTGCGGGAAGTGGCCGTTGAAGAACGGCTCGTTCATGGTCACGTTCTTGAGCGCCGTGATGCGCTTGCCCTTTTCCATGTCCAGCACGCGGTCCACCAGCAGGAACGGGTAGCGGTGGGGCAGCAGCTTGAGGATTTGGTGGATATCGAGCGCAATCGCTGGCTTGGTCATGATTTTCTGTTCCTGCATCGTCGTCATTTTTTCGAGGGAGCCTTCTCCAGCGCCTTCAGTCGTTCGCGCAGGCTGTGCAACTGCTTGAGCGTTGCCGCATTCTTTTCCCAGCTCGCATTGTCATCGATGGGAAACATGCCGGTGTATTGGCCGGCCTTGTGGATCGAACGGGTAACAATGGTTGCGGCGGACACATGAACGCCGTCGGCCACCGTCAGATGGCCCAGCACGATGGCACCGCCGCCAAAGGTGCAGTTGGCGCCGATGATGGCACTGCCGGCCACGCCGACGCAGCCGGCCATGGCGGTGTTCTTGCCCACGCGCACGTTGTGGCCGATCTGGATCAGGTTGTCGAGCTTCACGCCGTCTTCGATCACGGTGTCATCGAGCGCGCCGCGGTCGATGCAGGTGTTGGCGCCGATCTCGACGTCGTTGCCGATGCGCACCGCGCCCAGCTGCTCGATCTTGATCCACTGGCCCTGGTGCAGCGCGAGGCCGAAGCCGTCCGCCCCGATCACCACGCCCGGGTGCAGCAGGCAGCGCTCGCCGACGGTGCAGTCTTCGCTGACCGTCACGCGCGACTTCAGCACGGTGCCAGCGCCGATGCGCGCACCCCGCTCCACCACGCACAGCGCGCCAATGCGCGCCGTCGGGTCGACATGCGCCTCGGCATGAATGACTGCGCTGGGATGGATGCGATCGGCCTCTGGACGCGCGTGATGCGCCTTCCAGAGCTGCGTCAGGCGCGCGAAGTAGTAGTAGGGATCGGGCGTGACGATGAATGCGCCACGCGTCGCGGCCGCCTCGCGCATGGCGGGCGACACGATGACGCACGCGGCCTTCGAGGCCGCGAGCTCCTGCTGGTATTTGGGATGGCTCAGGAAACTGAGCGCATCGGGCTGTGCATTCTGCAGCGGTGAAAGCCGCTCGATGGACAGCGCCGCATCGCCATGAAGCTCGCCCCCGAGGGCGTCAACGATGGCTCCGAGCTGCAGTGACACGCCGGTTCGCGGCGTTACTTGCCGGCCGCGGGTGCTGCAGAGCCGACCGACGCGTTCAGCGCCTTGATCACCTTGTCGGTGATGTCGTGCTTCGGGTTGATGTAGATCGCTTCCTGCAGGATGGCGTCGTACTTTTCAGCCTCGGCCACCTGTTTCACCACCCGGTTGGCACGCTCGTAGACCTGTTGCAGCTCTTCGTTCTTGCGCGCATTCAGGTCTTCCTGGAATTCACGGCGCTTGCGCTGGAAATCGCGGTCCTGGTCGACCAGCGCGCGCTGGCGCGAGACGCGCTGGCTTTCCGACAGCGTGGGCGCTTCACGCTCGAACTTCTCGGAAGCCGTCTTCAGGGCATCGCCCTGCCCGGTCAGGTCTTTCTCGCGCTTGAGGAATTCCGCCTCGAGCTTGGCCTGGGCGCCTTGGCCGGCTGAGCCTCACGCAGCACGCGGTCCGGGTTCACGAAACCGATGCGAAAGGTTTCCTGTGCTTGCGCCTGGGCAGGCGCAGCAACGAGCACGAGAGCGGGAATCAACAACGCGCCTGCCGCGGCGCGAATCAAATGCTTCATTTAGAAAGACGTTCCGATCTGGAATTGGAGGCGCTGGATTCTATCCTTCGGGATCGTGACGAGCCCGGTCTGCGGATCCGTGACTTCCTTCTGGGACTTGATGGGGAAGGCGTAAGCCAAGCGCAGCGGGCCCAGCGGCGAGATCCAGCTGACCCCGAGACCGACCGACGCGCGCAACTTCTTCTGGGCGCTCCATTGAGCGTCGGTGACATTGGCCGCGCGGGAGCCGAAGACATTGCCGACGTCGAAGAAGCCGTACAGGCGCAGCGTGCGATCGTTGCCGGCGCCGGGGAACGGCGTGCTCAATTCGGCATTGAAGATCGCCTTCTTGGTACCACCCAGTGCGGCGCCGTCGGTCTGACCGAACAGCGGCACGTCGCGCGGGCCCAGCGAGTTCTGCTCGAAGCCGCGGATCGACCCGAGACCACCGGCGTAGAAGTTCTTGAAGATCGGGTAGACCTTGTTGCCGAGGGCCTTGGCATAACCCACCTCGCCGTTGACCGAGAAGGTGTACTGCTTGTTGATCGCGAAGAACTGCTGGTACTGGTAGTTCGTCTTGATGTACTGCATATCGCCGCCCACGCCCAGCTCGACGTTGGCGCGCTGCATCCGGCCCGTGGTCGGGGTCAGCGCGCTGTCGCGGCTGTCACGCCCCCAACCGATGCTCAGAGGAACACCCCAGACGCTCTTCTGGTCGCAACCGAGCACGAGGAAGCCGGTGGCGTCCTTCTTGCATTGGAAGTAATTGAGATAGGAGTTCGGCGTGACCAGGCCCGCATACACCGATGAGCCGTTCGGGTCGAAGGCATAGCGCTCCAGCCCGATACCAAAGAAGACCGTGTCAATTTCGCTGAACGGCACACCAAAGCGAATCGTGGCACCCTGATTGACGAGCTTGTAGTCACCGTCTTCCGACGCGGAGTAAGGCCGCGTCGTCGTGTGGTACACGCTGATCGTGCGCGAGATGCCGTCCTTCGTGAAGTACGGGTCAGTCGTGGTCAGCGACAGCGTACGGTTGTACTTGCTGGTGTTGACCTGCACGCCCAGGAAATTACCCGAGCCGAACACGTTTTCCTGCGAGATACCGAAGGTCAGCGCGACCTTGTCGGAGCTCGAGTAGCCGGCGCCGAGCTGCAGGCTGCCGGTGGGCTTTTCGGCCACGTTGACGGTCAGGTCGACCTGGTCGGGCGAACCGGGGACCTCCTGGGTTTCGACGTTCACTTCAGTGAAGAAGCCCAGGCGGTCGACGCGGTCGCGTGACAGCTTGATCTTGTCGCCGTCGTACCACGAGGCTCGTACTGGCGGAACTCGCGACGGATCACTTCGTCGCGGGTCTATTGTTGCCACCGACGGACACGCGGCGCACGTACACGCGGCGCGAAGGCTCGGCCTGCAACGTCAGCGTCACGCGGTTGTTCACGCGATCAATCTCGGGACGTGCCTGCACGCGAGCGAACGCATAGCCGAAGGTGCCGAAATAGTCGTTGAAGGCCTTGGTGGTCTCGGTGACCTGCTCGCCGTTGTAGGGCTCGCCCGGCTTGATCGTGATGAGCGACTTGAACTCGTCGTCGCGACCCAGGTAGTTGCCGTCGAGCTTGACGCCGGCCACCACGAACTTCTCGCCTTCGGAGATGTTGACCGTCACGGTCAGGTCCTTGCGGTCCGGCGAAATGGCGACCTGCGTCGAGTCGATGCGGAACTCGAGGTAACCGCGCGTGATGTAGTACGAGCGCAGGGTTTCGAGGTCGGCGTTGAGCTTGGCGCGCGAGTACTGGTTCGACTTGGTGTACCAGCTCATGAAGCCGCCGCTGTCCTGGTCGAACAGGCTCAGCAGCGTCGATTCGCTGAAGGCCTTGTTGCCCACCACGTGCACTTCGCGGATGCGGGCCGAATCGCCTTCGGTGACCGTGAAGGTCAGGTTGACACGGTTGCGCTCAATGGGCGTGACCGTCGTCACGACCTGCGCGTTGTAGAGGCTGCGGCTCACGTACTGGCGCTTGAGCTCCTGCTCGGCGCGGTCGGTCAGGGCCTTGTCGTAGGGACGGCCGTCGGTCAGGCCGACTTCACGCAGCGCCTTGGTCAGCGCGGCCTTGTCGAATTCCTTGGTGCCGACGAAGTCGACGTCCGCGATGGTGGGCCGCTCTTCGACGATCACCACCAGCACGTTGCCGTTCACGTCGATGCGCACATCCTTGAACAAACCCAGCTCGAACAGCGCGCGGATCGCGGCCGAACCGCGATCGTCGCTGTAGGTGTCGCCCACGCGCAGGGGCAGCGATGCGAAGATCGTGCCGGCCTCGACGCGTTGCAAGCCTTCGACGCGAATGTCGCGTACCGTGAAAGGCTCGACAGCCCATGCAGCCGTGGCGGCGAGCGCACTGGCAACCACCGCGACAACGCTACGCAGGCGAAAGCGACTGAAGTTTTTGTTCATCTGTGAATTGAGCCGGCACGGAAAGGGCCGGCAGAAAGTTAACCAAAGAGCCGCGTGACGTCGTTGAACAGTGCAACCGACATCATGACCAGCAGCAGAGCAACCCCGCCGCGCTGCAGCCGTTCCATCCAGGCGTCAGAGACGCTTTTACCGGTCAGGCCCTCCCAAAGATAATACATCAGGTGCCCCCCATCGAGGACCGGGAGCGGCATGAGATTGAGTACACCCAAGCTCACGCTGATCAGCGCGAGGAACACCAGATACTGCGTCAGGCCGAGGCTTGCGGACTTGCCAGCATAGTCGGCAATGGTGAGCGGACCGCTCAGATTCTTAAGGGAAGCTTCACCAATGACCATCTTGGCCATCATCCGCACGGTCAGCGCCGACACCTCCCAGGTGCGCACCACGCCGCGCCAGACACCGTCGATCGGCCCCTGGCGCACGGTCACCATTTCAGGCGGCGCGCCCACGTAGGCGCCGATACGGCCGACCTTGGCGGCGCCCTCGGCGCGCACTTCCGGCTTGACGTCGAGCGTGAGCGACTGGCCGCCGCGCTCGATCCGCCAGGCCTGGGTGCGGGGTTGGTCGCCGTCGACCGAGGCGCGGATCACTTCGCGCAGTTGCTGCCCGTCGACGATGGCCGTGTCACCGATGGCGCGCACCACGTCGCCATTGCGCAGGCCCGAGCGCTCGGCGGCGCTGTCGGCCATGACTTCGCCGATTTCGGGTTTTGTGAGCGGCGCCAGCACGCCGATCTTGCGGAACATCTGCGGATCGGCATCTCGGGTCTCGAGGCGGCTCAGCGGCAGCACCAGCGTGCGCGCGGGCTTGCCGCCCTCGCCCGCCACTTCGAGCGTCAGGTCGTGGCCGTCGAGCGCGCCGCGCGTCATGCGCCAGCGCAGGTCTTCGAAGGATTGCACCGGCGACAGGTCGCCGTCGAAGCCCGCTTGCGTGATGTGCTCCCCGCCGCGCAGGCCCGCCGTTTCGGCCAGCGAAGCCGCGACCGGCCGGCCCAGCGTGGCCACAGGCTCCTGCACGCCGATCCAGTTGACCGCCGTGTAGAGCACCACCGCCAGCAGCAGGTTGGCAATCGGGCCCGCCGCGACGATGGCCGCGCGCGAACGCAGCGGCTGGGTGTTGAAGGCGCGATGCCGCTCTTCGGGCGCGACCGGCCCTTCACGCTCATCGAGCATCTTGACGTAGCCGCCCAGCGGAAAAGCGCCGATGACGAACTCGGTCGACTGCCCCGGATGCTGGCGCTTGGGCTGCCAGCGGAACAATGTTTTACCGAAGCCGACCGAAAAACGCTCCACCTTGACGCCGCAGCAACCGCGACGCGGTAGTGGCCGTATTCGTGCACCGCGATCAGGACGCCAAGCGCGACCACAAAGGCTATGACAGTAAGCATCCGGGTCCTTTGATCTGGGGTGGGTCGTCGTCAGGCTGCAAAACGCAATGCCGCGGCATTGGCCGCCGCGCGGGCGCTGGCATCGAGCGCCAGCAGGTCCGCCAGCGATGCCGGCTTGGAGGGCGAGACCGTTTCCAAAGTTTCCATGTTGACCGCATGAATGCGATCAAAACGCAGCCGTCGGTCCAGAAAAGCCTCGACCGCGACCTCGTTGGCCGCGTTGAGCACCGCCGTCGTGCCCGGCGCGGCGCGCAATGCGTGCCATGCCAGCCCCAGCCCGGGAAAAAGCGCGGCGTCGGGTGCGGTGAAGGTCAGCGAGGCCATCTGCCGAAAATCGAGCCGCGCGGCGCCACTCTCGATGCGCTCGGGCCAGGCCAGGCCGACCGCGATCGGCACCCGCATGTCGGGCGTGCCGAGCTGGGCGATGACCGAGGCATCGGTGAACTGCACCATCGAATGCACCACGCTCTGCGGGTGGATCACGACCTCGATCTGCTCGGGCGACACGCCGAACAGGTGGCGCGCCTCGATCACTTCGAGCGCCTTGTTCATCATCGTGGCCGAGTCGACCGAGATCTTGCGGCCCATGACCCAGTTCGGGTGGGCGCAGGCCTGCTCGGGCGTGACCGTGCCCAGGGTTTCGGGCGCGCGCGTGCGAAACGGCCCGCCCGAGGCGGTCAGGATGATCTTGTCGATGCGCCGGGGCCAGGTGGACGGGTCTTCGGGCAGCGACTGGAAGATGGCCGAATGCTCGCTGTCGATGGGCAACAGCGTGGCGCCGCCCTCTCGCACCGTGCGCATGAACAGCTCGCCACCGACGACCAGCGCCTCCTTGTTGGCCAGCAGCAGGCGCTTGCCGGCGCGCGCGGCGGCCAGGCAGGGCCCGAGGCCGGCGGCGCCCACGATGGCGGCCATGACAGCGTCGACTTCTTCGTGCGAAGCTATCTTTTCAATAGCATCGTCACCTGTCAGGACGACAGTCTTCAGGTTGTTCTGCTTGAGCTTTTCCGCCAGAAGCGCCGCATGCGGCGCGCTGGCCATGACGGCGAAGCGCGGCGAAAACTGCGCGCACTGCGCCAGCAGTTCGTCCACCTTGGTGGCGGCGGACAGCGCGAACACCTCGAAACGTTCGGGGTGGCGCGCAATGACGTCGAGCGTGCTCACGCCGACCGAACCGGTCGAGCCGAGCACAGTGACGCGTTGTCTGGAAGTGTTCACAGGAAAGCGAGCATCATGGCAATGGGAAGCGCGGGCAAGAGGGCATCCACGCGGTCGAGGACGCCGCCGTGGCCCGGCAGCAGCCGGCTGCTGTCCTTGGCGCCAGCGCTTCGCTTGATCAGGGATTCGACGAGGTCGCCCACGACGCTCATCGCGGCAAGGAACAAGGCCCCCAGCAGCAGCAGCCACCAGCCGCGCTCGGCAAGCCGGGTGTAGAGGCTGGCAACGGTCGCTCCCGTCGCCTTGTCGGCCCAGACCCAGGCAAAGGCCAGCACCACCACGCCGATCATCCCGCCCCAGACACCTTCCCAGCTCTTGCCGGGACTGATCGCGGGCGCGAGCTTGTTGCGGGTGAACTTCAGGCCGAGGCCCGGCCGGCGAAATAAGCGAACACGTCGGCCACCCACACCAGCACGAGGATCGAGAGCAGAAAGTTGATGCCGATCATGCGCGCCTGCACGGCAGCAAGCCAAGCAACCCACAGCGCCAGCAGGCCGCCGACCAGCCGCAGCCCGCGCGGAATGCGGGGCCACCCCGGCACCGCCACGCGCAGCAACGCCGCGCCGCCCAGCACCCAGGCCGCGCCGGCCAGCGTCCACATGAGCACCAGCGACTGATCGAGCAGGCCCAGCCACCACGACAACGCGCACAGCAGCACCGTCTCGACGCCCAAGAACACCGACAGCCGCTGGCCGTAGCCGTTCAGGCGCCCCCACTCCCAGGCGGCGGCGCCGATCAGCACCAGCATCACGCAGGCGAAGGGAATGTGGTTTCGGTAGAACAGCGCCGGCAGCAGGATCGCGAGCAGCACGATCGCCGTGAGGATGCGTTGTTTGAGCATGCGGGAGGTTGTCGGGCTGTCAGGCCGTCAAGCCCTGGGGGGCTGCGACCTGTGCCGAGGTTTGACCGAAGCGCCGCTCGCGGCTCTGGAACGCGGCGATGGCCTCGTCCAGCGCAGCCTCGTCGAATTCCGGCCACAGCTTGTCGCTGAAGAAAAGCTCGGCATAGGCACTCTGCCAGAGCAGGAAATTGGACAAGCGCTGCTCGCCGCCAGTACGGATGAACAGGTCGGGGTCGGGTACGTGGGCCAGCGCCATGGCGCGATCCAGGCTTGCCTCGGTGATGGCCTCGCCCTGCGCCGCCAGCCTGGCGGCCGCCTGCGCGATGTCCCACCGGCCGCCGTAGTTGAAGCAGACGTTGAGCACCATGCGCGTGTTGTGCGCGGTGGCGGTCTCGGCGCCGATCAGGCCCTGCACCATCTTCGGCGACAGGCCGCCGCGCTCGCCCACGAAATGCAGCCGCACGCCGTCGCGCGAGAGCCGGGGCACCTCGCGGGCAAGCGCGCCAACCATCAATTCCATGAGCCCGGAGACTTCCTCGACGGGCCGGCTCCAGTTCTCGGACGAGAACGCGAACACCGTGAGCACGCCCACGCCGCGGTCGGCGCAGGCCTTGACGCAGCGGCGCAGCGATTCCACGCCCTGCTTGTGCCCCGCCACGCGAGGCAGAAAACGCCGCGTCGCCCAACGGCCATTGCCGTCCATGACGATGGCAACGTGGTGGGGAATGCGCGGCGTCGACGAGGCCATGGCAGGCCTCAAACGGCCATGATCTCCGCTTCCTTGGCTGCGACCAGCCGGTCGATTTCCGCGATATGGCGGTCGGTGACCTTCTGGATGTCGGCTTCGGCGCGCTTCTGGTCGTCTTCCGACGCCAGCTTGTCCTTGACCAGCTTCTTGACCGACTCGTTCGCGTCACGGCGCAGGTTGCGCGTGGCGATCTTGGCGGTTTCGCCTTCGTTGCGCACCAGCTTGGTCATTTCCTTGCGGCGCTCTTCGCTCATGGCGGGCAGCGGCACGCGGATCAGGTCGCCCATCGAGGCCGGGTTCAGGCCCAGGTCGCTTTCGCGGATGGCTTTCTCGATCTTGGCGCCCATGCCCTTTTCCCAGGGCTGGACGCTGATGGTGCGCGAGTCGAGCACCGACACGTTGGCCACCTGGCTGAGCGGCACCTGCGAGCCGTAGTACTCGACGTGGATCGAGTCGAGCAGCGCCGAATTGGCACGGCCCGTGCGGATCTTGGTGAGGTTGTTCTGGAATGCGGCGAGCGACTGATTCATCTTCGCGTCGGTCGCACTGCGGATGTCTGCAATGGTCATCTCAAATACTCCTAGGCATGCACCAGCGTGCCCTCGTCCTCGCCCATCACGACGCGTCGGAACGCACCGTTCTTGAGGATCGAGAACACCTTGATCGGCAGCTTTTGGTCGCGGCACAGCGCAAAGGCCGTGGCGTCCATGATGCCGAGATTTTGCGCAATCGCCTCGTCGAAAGTCAGCGTGGCGTAGCGCGTTGCATGGGGGTCGGTCTTGGGGTCGGCGCTGTACACGCCGTCGACCTTGGTCGCCTTGAGCACCAGCTCGGCGCCGATTTCGGCACCGCGCAGCGCGGCGGCCGTGTCGGTGGTGAAGAACGGGTTGCCGGTGCCGGCGGCGAACACCACGACCTTGCCCTCTTCGAGGTACTGCAAGGCCTTGGGACGCACATAGGGCTCGACCACCTGCTCGATGGCGATGGCGGACATGACGCGGGCCACCAGGCCCTGCTTGTTCATGGTGTCGGCCAGCGCCAGCGCGTTCATCACGGTGGCCAGCATGCCCATGTAGTCGGCCGTGGCGCGATCCATGCCGACAGAACCTCCCGCGACGCCGCGGAAGATGTTGCCGCCACCGATGACCACCGCCACCTCGACGCCCATGTTCACCACCTCCGCGATCTCCTCGACCATGCGGACGATGGTGGCGCGGTTGATGCCGAAGGCGTCGTCACCCATCAGCGCCTCTCCCGACAGCTTCAACAAGATTCGCTTGTGGGCTGGGCGGGGATCAGACATGGGCAATTTCCTTGAGTTGGCGGGGGCGAGTGTAAAACGTAGCGGTGAAAAAGCGGCGGCACGCGTTCGCGCACCGCCGCTTGTGTGGCGGCTGGATCAGGCAGCAGCCTTGGCAGCGGCAACTTGCGCGGCCACTTCGGCAGCGAAGTCGTCGACCTTCTTCTCGATGCCTTCGCCGACCACGTACAGGGTGAAACCCTTGATCGAGGTGTCGGCGGCCTTGAGCATCTGCTCGACGGTCTGCTTGTCGTTCTTCACGAACGGCTGGTTGTGCAGCGAGACTTCCTTGAGGTACTTCTGCACGCCGCCTTCGATGCGCTTGGCAACGATGTCGGCCGGCTGCGGCTTCTTGCCTTCGGCTTCGGCCGTCTTGCGGTCTTCTTCCGCCTTGCCGGCAGCCACCGCGCGCTCTTTTTCGATCAGTTCGGCAGGCACGTCCGACGCCTGGATGGCGACCGGCTTCATGGCGGCGATGTGCATTGCCACGTCCTTGGCCGACGTGTCGTCGCCTTCGAACTCGACCATCACGCCGATGCGCGTGCCGTGCAGGTACGAAGCCAGCTTGCCGTTGCCGTTGAAGTGCTTGAAGCGGCGGAAGCTCATGTTCTCGCCGATCTTGCCGATCAGGCCCTTGCGCACGTCTTCGAGCGTGGGGCCGAAACCGTCCTGCTCATAGGCCAGCGCGCCCAGCGCGGCGATGTCCGCGGGGTTGTGCTTGGCGACCAGCATCGCGGCAGCGTTGGCCATGGCCAGGAAGCTGTCGTTCTTGGTGACGAAGTCGGTTTCGCAGTTGATTTCGATCATGCCGCCGGCAGCGCCGTCGACAAAAGCCGTGACCACGCCTTCAGCGGTGATGCGGCCCGATGCCTTGCCAGCCTTGTTGCCGAGCTTGATGCGCAGCAGCTCTTCGGCCTTTTCCATGTTGCCGTCGGCCTCGGTCAGGGCCTTCTTGCATTCCATCATCGGCGCGTCGGTCTTTGCGCGCAGTTCGCCGACCATGCTTGCGGTGATTGCAGCCATTGTTGTATCTCCGTGAATTCAAAAATCAGGTTAAAAAAAGGGGCACCAAAGCCCCTTCTTCAGGCTCGCGAGCGCGCCAATCAGGCCGAAGCGCCTTCTTCGACTTCGACGAATTCGTCGCTGCCACCTTCGGCCACGGCCTTGACCACGTCACCGCCGGCGCTGTTGCGGCCTTCGATGATGGCGTCGGCGATGCCGCGTGCGTACAGCGTGACGGCCTTCGACGAGTCGTCGTTGCCGGGGATCACGTAGTCGATGCCTTCGGGCGAGTGGTTGGAGTCAACCACGCCAATCAGCGGAATGCCCAGCTTCTTGGCTTCGGCAACGGCGATCTTGTGGAAGCCCACGTCGATCACGAAGATCGCGTCCGGCAGCGCAGCCATGTCCTGAATGCCGCCGATGTCCTTCTCGAGCTTCGCGATTTCGCGCGAGAACGTGAGCTGCTCTTTCTTGCTCAGGCTGTCGAGGCCGGCTTCTTGCTGGGCCTTCATGTCCTTCAGACGCTTGATCGAGGTCTTGACGGTCTTGAAGTTGGTCAGCATGCCGCCCAGCCAGCGGGTGTCGACGAAAGGCACGCCGGCGCGGCGAGCTTCAGCCGCCACGATTTCACGGGCCTGGCGCTTCGTGCCGACCATCAGGATCGTGCCGCGGTTGGCCGTGAGTTGCTTGGCGTACTTCATCGCGTCCTGGAACATCGGGAGCGACTTTTCCAGGTTGATGATGTGGATCTTGTTGCGGTGACCGAAGATGAACGGAGCCATCTTGGGGTTCCAGAAGCGGGTTTGGTGACCGAAGTGGACACCGGCTTCCAGCATTTCGCGCATGGTGGTAGACATTGAATTAACTCCAAAGGTTGGGTCTAAAATCCAGCCCGTTTTGCGCTCTTTTGAAGAGAGTCACAACACCTTGATTGGGCCGGTTTGCGGATGTGTTTGGCTGGATGCAACGGGAGCCGTCGCTCGACCAGCGAAACCCAAAGAGTATAGCACGGCCGTGACCCCCTTCCCCCCGAACCCGAGCCGCCCGCGCGGCACAGCAGCCCACCCATGAACGACCTCCACGCCGCCCGTCTCGCTCTTCTGGCTGGCGGCCGCGACGCGCGCACCGAGTTGGAGCACGCCATCGGCATCGCCCAGTCTCCGGCCTGCACCCACGTTTTCACCCGCACCATGTTCGACGAGGCCCGCCAGGCCGTCGCCGGCGCCGCCCCCGAAAGCCGGCTTTCCGGCCTCGCCTTCACCGCCAAGGACCTGTTCGACGTCGCGGGCCAGCCCACGCCGGCCGGATCGGTCGTGCTGTCCCATGCGCCGGCCGCCAGGGCCGACGCCCTTGCCGTCGCGCGCCTTCGCGCCGCGGGCGGCGTGCTGACGGGCCGCACCAACATGACGGAGTTCGCCTTCTCGGGCGTCGGCGTCAACCCGCACCACGGCACGCCGGCCAACGTGAGCGACGCCGCCACGCCGCGCATTCCGGGCGGCTCGTCGTCGGGTGCCGCCATCTCGGTGGCCAGCGGGGCCGCTTTCATCGGCCTGGGCTCCGACACCGGCGGCTCCATCCGCATTCCGGCGGCGCTGAACGGCATCGTCGGCTTCAAGAACACCGCCCGCCTCACGCCGGCCGACGGGGCGCTGCCGCTCTCGACCACGCTCGACACGGTCTGCGCCATGACGCGCTCGGTGCGCGACGCCATCACCGCCCACGAAATCCTTGCCGCGCGGCGCGTCACGGCGGGCAACGCTCCGCTGGCGGCCTACCGGATCGCCGTGGTGAAGAACGTGTTCCTCGACGACCTCGAGCCCGCCGTCGCAACCGCCTTCGAGCGTTCGCTGAAGGCGCTTCGCGCCGCCGGCGCCCGCATCCAGGAGATCGCGCTGCCCGAACTGGCCGAGCTGGCGACCATCAACGCCACCGGCGGCTTTTCGGCCGCCGAGTCGCACGCCTGGCACCGGCTGCTGCTGGAGCGCAGCGGCGCCGGCTACGACCCGCGCGTGGTTCAGCGCATCCTGCGCGGCGCCGGCATGAAGGCGCATGAATACATCGACCTGATCCACGCCCGCCGCGACTGGATCGCCCGCGTCGAAACCGCGCTGGCGCCGTTCGACGCCGTGCTGTCGCCCACCGTGCCGATCACCGCGCCGCCCATCGCCAGCGTTGCGCCAGGGGCAGAACGCGACGACGAATTTTTCCGCGTCAACGGGCTGCTGCTGCGCAATCCGTCGATCGTCAACATGCTCGACGGCTGCGCCATTTCCCTGCCCTGCCACGCGCCGGGCGAGCTGCCGGTCGGCCTCATGCTGTGGCATGCCGCGCTGCACGACGACGCCGTGCTCGCAGTGGCCCTGCAAACCGAGCGCACGCTACAGAATCAATAGCTGGCTTCGCCCATACTCAGGGCGTCAGCCGTTTCTCTTATCTAGAACATTCAATGAAAATCGCGATCGTGGGCGCCGGCATCATCGGCGTCACCACCGCCTGGGAACTGGTTTCCGACGGCCATGAAGTGACCGTATTCGAGCGCCGAGGCGCCGCCGCGGAAGAAGCCAGCTTCGCCAACGCAGGCGTGGTCGCCCCCGGATACGTCACGCCCTGGGCCGCACCCGGCATGCGCGGCAAGGTGCTGCGCTCGCTGCTGTCGTCGCAGGGCGCCATCAAGCTGCGCTGGCCGCTGAGCTCGCGCGACATCAGCTGGATGTCGCGCTGGCAGAAGGCCTGCAAGCTCGAGACCTACCTTGCCAACCGCGCGCGCATGCAGCGCCTGGCCTTCTACAGCCGCACCCGGTTGCACGAAGTGACCGAGGCGCGCGAGCTCAGCTACGAGCGCAGCGACGGCTACCTCGTGCTGCTGCGCTCCAAGCGCGAAAAGAAACTGATCCAGCCCGGGCTCGACGTGCTGCGCGCGGCCGGCAGCGTCTTCAAGGAAGTCGATGCCGACGAGGCCCGGCTGATCGAACCCGCCCTCAACCCCGACACCCCGCTGGTGGGCGCCATCCACCTGCCGGAAGACGAAGTGGCCAACTGCCGCCAGTTCGCGCTGCTGCTCAAGTGGGAGGCTGAGTCGCTGGGCGCGCAGTTTCATTTCAACTGCGACATCGCGCCGCTGAGCCGCGCGGCCCCCACCTCGCTGTCGCTGGCCAGCGGCTCGGACCCCGTGCGCTACGACGCCATCGTGGTGTGCGCCGGCCTGGCCTCGGCCTCACTGCTGCGCCCGCTGGGCCTTCGCATTCCGATGGCGCCGATCTACGGCCACTCGGTCAGCGCACCGGTGCGCGAGCCGCTCAATGCGCCGCGCAGCGCGGTGATGGACGAGCGCTACAAGGTCGCCATTTCCCGCCTGGGCCAGCGCGTGCGCGTGGCCGGCAGCGCCGAGATCGGCGGCTCGCTGGACGCGATGAGCCCGGCCGCCGTGCAAATGCTCTACAAGGTGCTGCACGACTGGTTTCCGGGCGCAGCCACGCTGCAGTCCGGCGTGCAGCAATGGAAAGGCGCCCGGCCGATGCTGCCGGACGGCCCGCCCGTGCTGGGCGCCAGCGGTATCCCGGGCGTGTGGCTCAACCTCGGCCACGGCTCGAGCGGTTGGGCGCTGTCGTGCGGCAGCGCGCGGGTGCTGGGCGACCTGATCGCGGGTCAGGACCCGGGGGTCGACCTCGAAGGACTCGGGGTCGAACGGCTCAGTCTCTAGGACCCCATCGGCGCAGGCGCTCCGGGCTGGCGGGCTTTTCCGCCGGCAATTCGGGCTTGGGCGGCGGCATCCACTTGCCGGCGATCCATGCCAGGACGGCCGGCGCAATCAGCACGAAGAAAGCCAGGCACAACAGGTCGGCGCCCAGCAACAGCCACTGCATCGCGCCCGAACCGTCCGTCGCGGGCACGTCCAGCCAGCGCATCACACCGAAGCCGCAGCCCACGCCCAGCGCCCAGGCGACATCGCGCAGCGGCACGCGGCGCAAGGTCACGCCCAGCAGGAACAACCCCCACACCACCGCCAGCCAGCCGAATGCCCAGGCAGCGCCCGCAAGCAGGGCGAGCGCCATGCCGAAAAAGCCGGCGAACCACGCCAGCAGCAGGACCAGCAGCCAACCAAGGGTCTTGAGCGTCATCGCTCGATGATAGGAGGCGCGGCGGCACAATGGATCGATGCACCGCATCACGTCCGCCACCGCCGCCGATCTGTTCGACATCGCCGCCACGCGCCGCATCGAGCAGGTGGCCGCGGCCGCCCTGCCCGCCCACACGCTGATGCAACGCGCCGGCCTCGCGGTCGCGCGGCTCGCCATGGCCGTCGCGCCGCACGCGCGAACGATCTGGGTCGCGTGCGGGCCGGGCAACAACGGCGGCGACGGCTTCGAGGCGGCGGCGCAATTGCGGCACCGGGGGTTCTTCCCCGTCGTGACATTCATCGGGGACGAGGGGCGTCTGCCGCCCGATGCCAAGGCATCGCTGCAGCGTGCCCGTGACGCGGGCGCCACCTTTGCGTCGAGCCCGCCGACGGCTTACGAACTGGCCATCGACGCGCTGCTGGGCATCGGCTCCACGCGACCGCCCGAAGGCACGATGGCCGATTGGCTGCGGCAGATGCATGCGAGCGCGCAGCCGGCGCTGAGCGTTGATGTGCCGTCCGGGTTGAACGCGGACACCGGCGTGCTGCCGAAGAGCGTCGGTCATGCGCAAGCTGCCGCGCGCCACTGCATCACCTTTCTCACCCTGAAGCCCGGCCTGTTCACCGCGCAAGGACGCGACGCGGCGGGCACCGTCTGGTTCGACGACCTGGGCTGCGGCGCCATCACCGACCCACCGGCGGCGCGGCTCGCGGGCGCACCACCAACCCAGCCGCGCGCCCACGCATCGCACAAGGGCAGCTACGGCGATGTCGCGGTGATCGGCGGCGCTACAGGCATGGCGGGCGCCGCGCTGCTCGCGGGCTCGGCCGCGTTGCATGCGGGCGCCGGCCGCGTGTTCGTCGGCCTGCTCGACCCGAGCGC